>DATNQR010000503.1:0-2868 GCA_036703905.1 Thermosynechococcaceae cyanobacterium | reverse complement strand
TTCAGCAACTCGATCCTGCGCTCGACCAAACCCTCCTTTGCTAGGACACAAGGTCAATTTCTGTCACCGCAATCTGGTGGGTCTGATGGTGCAGAAACACGGGACTGCCTGCTGGGGTGACGGGGACGTAGAAAAGTTAGAGAAACCGAGGCAGAATTGATAGGCTTGGTACGATTGATCTCCACCACAGCGAACGGCACAGCACCATAAATAAGGGGCACAACGATGAACTTTTTCTTCGATTTCGGAATGTCATCGGGGCAGGATTTTTCGATCCGCCGCCGCCAGCCTAATTTCTTCACGCTGCTGTCCGAAGCACTCATGTACCTGGTGAGCGTCTTATTTGTGGTGCTGGCGATCATCACGGCGATCGGACACTTCTGGCTGCTGATGGCCGGATGTTTGGCGATGGCAGTCGTTGTATGGCCCAATGCCCCCCTATCCTGGCCCTGGCGGATTGGGCTGACGGTGATGCTGGCGATCTTGATGTAGGCCATCCCCGTCACTCATGAGCGAAGTGCTGAAAGCTGAGGCTCTTTCCGTCCTGCATCTCCTCTCCGCTACCCCGTTCCAGGAGTTGTTTCCTCTGAGCCGCAACTTTGACCCTGTTCCCTCTAACCCAGCCTTCTATGCTTTCCGTCACCGAGACGATGGAATTCTCTATATTGGGATTAGCACCAACCTACGACGACGGTTTCGCAATGGGCACAAAGCCCTGAGTTGGGCGTTTGTGGATCGCCTTAGCCCCGATGACGTTCGCATCGCTGCGGTTCCGATGGGCAAGTTGTCGCCGCCACAGGTTGAGCGGATCGAGAGCTTGATGATTCAAGCGGTTAGACCCTGCTATAACGTTCGCTGAAGTAAAAAAGGACATCTGTATGCAAGTTGCCTCAGAACACCTGACCTCCGAAGCTGCCCACGCCCTCCTCAACACTTTGCCGGAGAAGATTCGGCTGGGGTTGCTGACCTATGCGGCTCAAGTTGAGCAGCCTGTGGAAGCGGTGCTGGAAATGGCAATCGCAGGGTTCCTGGACGAAGACGCTCTTAGCTTCTCTGGTTGCCAACCTCTAGCCCGCATGAATTTCGTTAGGCGCTAGTGGAATTTGCGCGAGTTTCTCCAAGATTGATCTGGTGATCGCCCTTCCCCAAACGACTGCCAGGGAGATGTCCGATCGACGGGTAGTTTTTAGCAATCAATCGGGCTTGAGTAGGTTGGCTGAAGGGCTTTGCTCCAACAATTTGTATTGCACTACAGATGTAACATACTAGCTTTTATTTCTTATCTTTTCCAACCATCGCTCGATCGTCAGATCTGATAGGGTATCCCAGAAACTCGGTTTCTGCTCACTTCCCTGGCAACTTAGATATCCTTCTATTTCAACAGGTGTTCGGGATTTACTAGACAAGCTCTCCATCATATAAGGGCGTTTCTCTGGGGGCGTTTGCTTCCACTCTTCTCTTGTTTCCATTCTCCCCCATCCCTCTGGTACATGACCGACATGAGAAATGGTTTGTCCATTTGTCCAGACGCGCAAGCGTCCTACTGTCGGTTTCTGGAGTAACTGTCGGCTCCGCTTGTAAGTGTTTGGAGTTGGTAGCCACAGAAATAGAATCGGCTTCTGAGATTTCTGCTGGTAACGAAGCTCCACGCATAGCTTCGTCTGCCCTGAGCCGTATTGAATTAGTCTCTTATCAACAATTTCCTTCATCCTGGGATGACAAGCTAGGATTCTACTTCTAACTCTTAAGAAGCCTTCCTGTTCTTCCGGCGTACACCCTCCTAACCACTTGAGTAGCAATTCTGGAGGATCAGACACTCCTTCCACTGATGAAGTCTCAATTGACTGATAAGGAATAGGGTGCTTCTTCTGAACCGATTCCTGATCTACTGAACTTAAGACAATCTCAAAATTGCCTTCGTTCTCACTGACCCAGAACTGCAAAAGCTCAAAGTTCAGTTGGTTGTATTTTCTATCGATCAGGTTGTGCCGATGGTAGCTGGGAGAGATCGCCACTAAACGGACTGGAAGAGAATAATCAATTTCTGACTGAGACGGCTTCTCCTCAAGCAGGTTGCCATAATAGCGAGTTAACTGCTGGATCAGGTAGCGATCTTCTGTATTCTTTAGCTCTAGAATGACCACACCCTTGTTGCGATCGACGGCCAGAATATCGCACACTTCCCCATTCGCAATATGCTGACGCTTCAGTGGAATCAGCCCAAATATCGGCTCCAAATGACTCCAGAGGAACTGCTCTAGCGCAGCTTCACTGGCAAACTCCCAGCCTACTGAAGTTTTGTGTAGCGCGATTCCACCGATTCCCAAAACGCTTACTCCCACTTAGTTGCGTCTTTGAAAGCTGAACAGAACTTAGCGCACGATCGTCTTGCCTCTGTACGCTGTGTCTGCTGTCGAGCTTCTGTCAGCCCGCACGACTCCATGCTTCCGAGGCTGCGCTGCCGATTCCCGCTTTGGGCGGCTCGGAGTCTGGGGCAGCAACGGGGGCACTTCTACTGTTACTAATGGGGACACTGGTTCCAAGCTGAGAGGTGCTAAAACTTCCTGGCATTCTTGCTTTAATGCCCACAGCAAGCGCTGGTGGCGATGCCGCTCTGACTCTATCCACGCTCGCTCAAACTCGCTCATGACCCAACAGAGAACCCAACTTCGCTACTCTAGCAACGGATTAGAGAAACGACGCAAAGCTGGGCACACTGAGAGGAACTTACAGCGATTTTCAGATGAATAAGCCACAGTGGTTGAACCAGCCGAGGGCATCATCAGCGGAGATACACTCGTTGATAATTCGAGTGCGGGCTTGGTCGAGTGCTTCATGAGTTCGGGCTTTGGCAGAGCGCAAAAGTTG
>DATNQR010000502.1:0-6560 GCA_036703905.1 Thermosynechococcaceae cyanobacterium | reverse complement strand
GAAGGTGTCCTGCTGTACCTTCTGCCCGATCGTGCCGCCTAAATGCTCCATTGGCAGCAAGTCCTGAAGCTCACACGGCAACTTCGTGCGCTGCCTCAACATGGCCAGGAGACTGAACTTTACCCAACCAACCCTGTAGGGTTTCGCCTTCAATCACTTCGGTTTCGAGCAGTTGAGACGCGATCGTTTCGAGCAAGGATTGATTCTGCCGCAGAATCGCGAGAGCGTGTTCGTGCGCGGTTTCCACAATCTCTTTGACTTCGATATCGATCGCCTTTGCTGTGTCTTCGCTCACCATTCGGCGAGGATTAGACCCACCATCGCCCAAAAACATCGCCTGCTGCCCCTGCTGGTAGGCTAATGGGCCCAACACTTTACTCATTCCGTAAGTCGTCACCATGCGCTCAGCCAGGTCAGTGGCGCGCTGCAAGTCGTTAGCAGCGCCCGTTGTGATGCTGCCAAAAATCACTTCTTCCGCCGATCGTCCGCCCAACAGCGTAGCGATTTGACCTCGCAATTCGGTTTCATTGAGCAAAAAGCGATCTTCAGTGGGCAGTTGTAGCGTGTAACCTAGTGCCGCCATGCCGCGTGGCACGATCGAAATCTTCTCAACTCGACCACCGCCAGTCATCAACGACCCCACCAAGGCATGACCGACTTCGTGATACGCCACAATCTTTTTCTCGGTTTCGTTGAGAACACGGCTCTTCTTCTCAAGTCCGGCAACCACACGCTCGATCGCTTCGGCAAAATCTTCTTGAGCCACGGTTTGGCGCTGATTTCGAGCTGCCAAAAGCGCTGCTTCGTTCACCAAGTTAGCTAGATCGGCTCCAGCAAAACCAGGTGTGCGAGTCGCGATCGCCTTTAAATCAACATCTGGCCCCAGCTTTACTTGTTGAGCATGAATTCTGAGAATGGCATCACGACCCGCCAGATCAGGACGATCAACTAACACCTGGCGATCGAATCGACCGGGACGTAGCAGCGCTTGATCTAGGACTTCGGGACGATTTGTTGCGGCTAGCACAATCACGGTGGCATCCGTCACTGCAAAGCCATCCATTTCTGTCAGCAGTTGATTCAGCGTTTGTTCTCGCTCATCATTCCCGCCGTACATACCGCTGCTGCTGCGAGAGCGACCGATCGCATCGAGTTCATCAATAAACACAATGCAAGGAGCTTGTTTCTTTGCCTGCTCAAACAAATCGCGAACTCGTGAAGAACCTACACCCACGAACAGTTCAACAAACTCAGACCCCGAAATGCTGAAAAAAGGAACGCCTGCTTCTCCAGCAACCGCTTTTGCCAATAGCGTTTTCCCGGTTCCTGGCGGCCCTACTAACAACACACCTTTCGGAATTTTTGCGCCAATTGCAGTGTAGCGTGCTGGCGTTTTGAGAAAATCGACAATCTCAACCAACTCAGTCTTAGCTTCTTCTACCCCTGCAACGTCAGCAAACGTAATTTTCCCAGATTCACCCTCGACGTAGACTTTAGCTTTGCTTTTCCCGATCGACAATGCACCCTGCGGGCCACCCGCGCCTCGTGCTTGAAAGAACTGCCAAATCGCCACAAAAATCAGCGGCGGAATCACCCAGCCGAGTAAACTCGTAAACCAACCATTTCTGGAGGGTGGCGTAGCAGCAAACTCAACCCCTTTGTCTTCCAGCAGCTTGGGTAGCTCCAAGTCAAAAATGGGAGTAGTTGAAAATATCTGTGCAGCAGTATCGTTCTCTGTTTTCAGCTGGTACTGAATCTGATTCTGACCAATTGAAGCGCGGCTGACGTCTCCTGCTTGCACTTGGTGAATGAATAAGCTGTAAGGCACAGCCGGAACTTGAGCGCCGAATAAGTTCGGCAAAAATAAGTTTACGAGAAGGAATACACCAGATACGGACAGCAGGATATTTGCGATTAAGCGAGGACGAGACGGTGTCGGTTTTTCTTTAATTGCCATAGATGTCACAAATACTTCTAACCTAACATTAGAATTTTGTAGCTTGAATTACAAGTTAACTAAAGGAAGACTCGATCGCCTCTCCAGAGCATTGAATGTCGCCAGGACTGTTCATTTCTACTGGCTATCTAAATCATTGCCTAACTCACTGATTGAACTGACTCTACACACTGAGATCTAGAGCGATGAGCAGTTTTTCGGATGTCTTCCATGATGGTATCGATGTCGGTATAGCGATCGGCAATGTTGATCAAACTGTCACTGATCATGGATCGTAAACTGACCACTTTAACCCGCACCCCTCGATATCCCAGCGCACTGACTGCATAAGCTAGATCACCATCGCCACTCAGTAACACAGCGGTGTCATACGAGTTAATCAAAGACATCATATCGATTGCAATTTCAACATCTTGAAATAGCATGACATCCTACTGTTGAAAATCAGATCTTAGTTAATGTCTCAGTTGAATAGCAATTGTATAAGTTGATTTTAATTGTATAAATTTGTCTTAAATCATTCAAAAGACAGAGACAGTAATGTTGAGCTGCTTTCGCTTACTTGGAGAAGGAATTTGTGTCTGGTCATAACATTATCGTCATTGGCAGTTCGGCAGGCGGACTCAAAGCACTGGGCGTAGTTTTGGGCACTTTGCCTTCCAACCTGGATGCTGTTTTTTTCATCGTTCAACATCTCGCAGCCGACAAGCCCAGCATTCTGCCCCAAATCCTTGCAGACGTAAGCTCTCTCCCAGTATCTCGTCCATCCGATGGAGAGCTAATTCAAACCGGGCACATCTACGTTGCACCGCCCGACTATCATCTGTTGGTCAATCAAGGCGTGATGCACGTCGTGCGTGGCCCGCAAGAAAACCGCTTCCGACCCGCGATCGACGCGCTCTTTCGTTCAGCCGCCCGCGCCTAGGGTTCAAGAGTCCTCGGGGTAGTGCTGACTGGCTATCTCGACGATGGCACGGTGGGGTTGCAGGCAGTTAAAAAACGGGGCGGAGTGGCGATCGTCCAAGACACAAAGGAGGCCGAATATCCCAGCATGGCGCAGAGTGTTTTGCGGTACATCAAGGTTGATCACTGCCTGCCGTTTACAGAAATCTCAGCTTTGCTCGTACAGTTGTCCGAGACACCCGTCAGCGAGAAAAAGGAATACCCCATAACCGAAGAAATCGAAGTCGAATCCAAGATTGCCGAACAGCAAATGAATACTCAAGAGTTCTTGAAGCACGTGGAAGCGATCGGGACTCGAACCACCTATACCTGTCCTGAATGCAACGATAGCATCTGGCAAATTGGCAAAGAAGAGCCACTTCGGTTTCGCTGTCACATCGGGCACTCCTTTACGGCAAATGTGTTTCTGTCAGAGCAAACTCAGAACATTGGAAATGCGCTGTAGTCGGCTGTACGGGCAATGGAGGAAAAAGTTACGTTCTTGCGTCAGATGGCCGAACGAATGAGGAACTACAACTTAACGAGTGCCGAAGCAAAATATGAAGACCACGCAATCAATCTAGATAAAGAGGTGTCCTTAATTCGAGATGTCATTCTCCACGGCTCTGCCACGCAGCAAACGGCTGCCGAAGCAGAAGGAGACTAGCCGGAATCGGTATAGGAGTTGTAAATAGGGATTGTGGATAGGGACTGTGGATAGGGACTGTGGCAGAGCGCAGTGCCTTTGGCATTTATTACGCTTGAACGACCAAACGACTGACCCTTATCCCTGATCCTTTCTCCTTCCTAAGAAAAGGGAAACCAGTCTTTCTCCCCCTCCCAAAGCGGGAGAAAGATTCAGGAGAGCACAAGTTGTGGTGAGATAAATCTATCAGTGCCATGCTTTTGACATTATTCCTTTTAGTAGACGAATAGCAAAATGACGGTAGCTACTATGAGGGGACGCTTGCAGCCATGGTTCCAACTATCGAACGAGCCAGAGGCTCCAGAAACCTAAAACACTGAGGAATAAAATAATGTCTTTCAACCCATCTAAAGTAATCTTGGCAAGTGCCTGTGCGCTCAGCTTGGCTACCGTAGCTCTACCTGCTTCCGCTCAGACAGGTACAACGCAGTCTCCTGGTACCACCACCACGAGTCCTTCAACTACAACTACCGATGCCCCACGGGACGATCGTGGCTTTGATTGGGGTTGGTTGGGTCTCCTTGGTCTAGCAGGTTTGGCAGGCTTAAAGCGTAAGCCTGAGCAAACCCAGGTCTACCGTGATCCGAATGAAGTAGGTCGTACTGGTTCCAGAATGTAATGTAAAGTGTGTCACTTTGCAGATCTAGATTTCCCTTGAAGATGCTGCCTAGTTAAGTTTAGGCAGCATCTTTTTTAGTGAAACATTAGCGTTATCGCTCCTGATCTTCGCAAGTTCTAGCTGTGAACCGGCAGCTTAGGAGATTGGGTGAAACCCCGCCTCAGCCCAGAATGTCAACGCAACTTAGTAGTGGTTGCCGACTTTGCGGTGGTGAACTGCCGTAAGCGCATCCAGATTGGAGACGCGGCCATTATCCACGCTGCTGTAGACGATCCAGTGATCGCCGCAGTCCATGCGGCTCACCACTTCGCACTCCAGAAACGCCAGTGCTGCTGCCAGAATAGGCCCACCATTCTCAGCAGAGTAGGTTTTGATGCCCGCAAATCGATCGGCTCCAGGGGCGAACCGTCTGAGGAAATGCTTCATCAACGGCTGATATTTGTCTTCTTCTAGGACATTGAGAACAAAGCGATCGCCGACCTGCATGAAGGATTCGATCGCCCGATCCTTGGCGACGGCAATTGAGATGCCCAGCGGCTTCAGACTGGCTTGGGCAACCCAAGAGGCCAGCATGGCGCTGGCGGCTTCGCCTTTCTTGGCGGTGATGATGTAGAGTCCGCCACTCAGCCGACCCAGGGCCTTGTCCAGGTCGCCGTCAAGGGACTTCATCTGCTTAATGCTGCGATCGCGAGTGAGCCACTGCCCCAAGTCAGTTCCGGCTTCAATGCAAAGTTGCTCGGTGGTGGCGGTGGGTGACTCTTTAATCAAGATGGGGGAGAAGGACTCGACCAATCCAGCTTCCTGAAGGCTGTTCCGCAACGGATACACTGACTCATCATCGCCTCCGCCAGACTCAAACAAGCCGAAGGACTGCTTGGCGTGGGCAGCAGCCAGGATTGTGTTCAAAGCAGTGCGGGTGGCAGCAGCGAATTCCCCAGACTGCGGCGGCATACCAACCACGATTCCAGAGGCGATCGTCACCAGTTCCCGGACTTCGTGGGGTTCCACAGTTCTGAGGTCGATCGGCTCCACGAGTACGCCAGTTTTGGAGATGCCTTGAGCAATGGCGTTAGCCAGCCGATCGCCCTCGCCGTATTCTGGGACGTAGAACAGCGCCACATTTGTCTGGGCTTTTGCTTGGGCCTGGCTCCACTCGCGGTAGCGCCCGACCAGATCGGTAATGTTGTATTGCAGTAGCGGCCCGTGACCTGTGGCGATCGTGGCAATCTCCGGCAGTTCGTTCATGCGCTTGAGGGCAGAAAGCACCGATCGGGCATTCGGCCCCATGAGGCAGTCGTAGTAGATCTTGTAGTCGGTTTCGATCAGTTCCAGGTCTTCGTCAAAGGTATGGTCGTCGCAGAAGTGCATCCCAAAGGCATCGCAGGTAAACAACACCTGGGTTTTGTGGTCGTAGGTAAAAATCGTGTCTGGCCAGTGCAGGTTGGGCGCAGAAACGAACTCCAACTCGTGGCCGTTGCCCAAGTCGAGTTTGTCGCCGTTCTTAACGATCTGGCGCTGGAAAGGCTGATGCACAAAATCTTCGAGGAACTGGATGGCCACCTTTGCGCCAACGACGGTGATGTGGGGAGCCAGTCGCAAAACGTCCGCCACAAGTCCACTGTGATCCGGCTCGGTGTGGCTGATGATTAAGTAGTCGAGTTCGGCAGGATCGATCGCGCCCACCAGAGCTTCCAGGTAGAGTTGCCGAAACTTTTCATGGGAGGTGTCCACTAGAGCGACTTTTGCGCCGCGAATCAGGAACGAGTTATAGGTTGTGCCGTTCTCCAGAGCAAACTCAATGTCGAAGCGATCGCGATCCCAATCCAGGCAGCGCAGCGTTGTGGTGTCGGGGGCAACCTCAACCGTTTGCATCGTCAAGCGAGATTGAGTGCGTTCGATGAGAGCGACCATAAGCAACCTCCGGGGCAAAAAATGTCTGAGCCTGTTTCCTTATTATGAGTCAAACGCTCCCAGGTTGTGAGCTTTACTAGGTAAAGTTGCTTATCAGAAAAGCTTATTGATCGTGGAGCCATCTACAAAATCTTCTCTAGTCCGTACACCAAGGATTTAAGCGGCAGCACCTTGCGGATAGCCAGCAGCACTCCGGGCATATAGCAGGCGCGATCGCTGGTGTCATGACGCAGGGTGTAGAGTTGCCCTGGGGCCCCAAAAAGCACTTCTTGATGGGCGATCAATCCTGGTAGCCGAACGCTATGAATCCGAATGTTGGCTTCGGCGGTGCTGCCCCTGGCTCCGGGGAATTTCTCGGTTTCTTGCACCGAGGGCGGGTTGAAATCCTTACCAAACTCTGCCAATAGCTGGGCAGTCTGGATCGC
>DATNQR010000501.1:0-1695 GCA_036703905.1 Thermosynechococcaceae cyanobacterium | reverse complement strand
CATGGCAGGATTCTTCCATTGCTCTGTAGAACTCGTTCGATATCTCAGGTTCAATCCGTCCCTCAATCTGTTTTCCTGCGGCGCAATTGTCCCTTGTCATAGCCGTCCTTTTAGTGATTCTGGCAGGCTGCTAGACTAGAGGCTTAATATAATCCGCCAAACCCTGATGGCAACTTCTGACCTGCCCAGATACCGAGATTCCGACCCATTGACCCATGAGCATCCGCATGACCATCCACATGACCATAGTGCAGTTGCTCATTCCCACATTCACAGCGAAGAATCGAAGCGGCGTTTGGTGAATCGGCTGTCTCGCATTGAGGGGCACATTCGTGGCATCAAGACCATGATTCAGGAAGATGAAGCTTGTCCTGATGTGCTGATTCAGGTTTCGGCTGTGCGAGGAGCGATCGATCGAGTCGCCCGTCTCATTCTCGACGAGCACTTGACGGAGTGCATTGCCCGCGCCGCTAAAGAAGGCAACATCGAAACTGAAATCGAAGAACTCAAAGCCGCATTAGACCGCTTCTTGCCCTAATTCCACGATGCTCTGGGAAATTCTCTGGGCAATTCTCTGAGCAGCCCCCGCTTCGCCCATCCGCCGCCGCCCGTTCTCGGCAATGCGCTGCAAGCGATCGCTTGCTTGCAGCAACTCCTTTGCCTGGAACCCCACTTCAGCCGGGGACACCAAAATCACTGACTCTCCCAGCAAGCGGGTCTGGGCCTCCGCAAAGCCAGGAGTGAACTGTGGCCCTTCTCCCGGAAGGATAAACGCAGGCTTACCCAACCCCACAAACTGCTCGGTCGCTGTTCCCGCCATTGCGATCGCCCAGTCTGACCAATGCAAGCAGTCGCTAAAGGCTTGGCTCAGAACCAAGGTGGCTTGCTGGAGGTGGTAGACTGCAGCGATCGGGTCAGGAAACCCCGGCACGCCGTCTAGACTGGGCTGCCAACCGTGGGCCACCAAAGCCGCTTGCAGAACCGCTCGATCGAGTCCAGGAGCGATCGCCGCCAAAAAGCACGGCTCCTTAAACTGCTGCATCACCCCAGCAACAGCCAGCAGAATCTGCTGCCAGTTAGCGTAAGCCTCCGGTATCCGAGAACCGGGCAGCAGCGCCACCGTTGAACGATCAATAGAACGATCGAAATGATCGATCAGTAGATTACGGTCACGATCGGGACGGGGGGCGATCGACTCCAATCCGTCCATCATCGGATTGCCGAGAGCCAGCGCAGGAACTGTCGATCGCCGCAGCGTTTCCGCTGTCAATTCGTCCCTCGGAAACACTGCCCGACAGCGCCGCCGACTCAGCAGCCAGCGCTCCCAGGGCAAATAGACGCAGCCCGTCCACCGCTCCAGCCGATCGTCCCACCACGACGATCGCGACAGCATTCCCCCTTCATCCCGCACGTAATACTCAGACTTCGCTGTGCCCACAAAGGCAAAATTTGCCCCGCTCAGGTAGGCCATTGCCAAAGGCACAACGTCTCCTACTGCCAGAATCAGAGACGAATCCTCTTTGCCTTCCCTGGCCCACGATCGCACTGCCCGCACTTGCTCCAGCGTCAGTTTTACTAAGCCACCCTGCACGTCTCGCGCCAACTGCCGTCCATCCTGATGAATGAATCCACCAGAGGGCATCGTTTTCACGGGGCCAGTCAGAGGAATTCCCCGGTGAGTGTAGGCGTGCCCAG
>DATNQR010000500.1:0-3862 GCA_036703905.1 Thermosynechococcaceae cyanobacterium | reverse complement strand
GATCGACTCTATCCTCAAAGCGGATTAATTCTGGGCTACCCAGTCGCCCAAACCGAATACCGCTTAGGGTCAGCGTTAGCTCCATCTGTCCCAAGTCGAGGGCGGGATTGGGCAACAGGTATTCCAGAGGTACGCGATCGTCGGGACGGGCATAGAGAGCTAGGGGCGCGTTGGGGGTGTAGCCCACGTAGTCGAACTGACCAAAGTTGACTGCTGCGTGCTGAGGGCCGCTGGTGAAGATGATCTGCGTGGCGATGTCGATCAAGCGCTGGAGCGATAGTTCTCCTGCCGAGGTCGGAAATCCAGGCACTCGCGCATAGCTAGGTAGTCCAGCCTCCAGGTTTGGCTCAGCGCTCCAGAATTTCGGTAGCCAACTGGTAGCTTGGGCAAATTCAGAGCGATCACTGGAATCGAGGGAACCACCCAACTCTGCCGCCCACGATTGCAAGTAGGGATCTTGCTGGACAGCAGAATCGTCGGGGTAGTAGCGGCTCAGGTAGCGGCGGGTATATCGCTCGATCGCTTCCCACAGCAGCAGCGCGTCGTCCCGGTAGGGATAGTCTGGGATTGCGTCTGCCTCCACGCCGCGCCGCTTCAGGTCAGTGGGCAGGGCATAGTCCAGGAAGTTGCGCGATCGATACGCCTGGTTAATTAGTCCCAGAGAAGTTTCACGGGTGGGAGCCATCAACTGCTCGATCGCCCCACCGGGCCCCAGCAGCACTGCATTGCCGCGCGTGTTCACCGCCAGCAAAAACTGGAAGTGGGGTTTCAGCAGGCGATACACCGGGTGGTTGGGGGGCAACTGGCGCGGCGTAGCGATCGCAAAGGACTCCATCACCAAATGGGTCTCGCACAGGTGAGTCACTAACTCGTGATAGGTGACATCGGCTGTTTGGGTGTACAGCTTGGCCCGCATCCAGTCATCAGTGGCGGCGTTGGGCGTGACCACGCGACCAGGTTCCACCTGAATCAGTACAGGCTCCAATCCAGATGCTGATCGGTGGAACAGGGCGATCGGACTGCCCACGTAGCGGCCGGGCTGCAAATCCGATGGGGTGATCTGCTGCAAGAGCGGGTAGTCCGCCACGAACAAGCGATCGCTTGCTTGCCCTAAATCGACCTCTGTGCCGTCAGCCAATCGGTAGGGCTGGGCCGCCCAGGATTGCAGCCAGGGACGATCATCCCCTTGCAATCGCCGCAGCATCACTGGGTTCTGCCCGGCTAGGCGCTGGCGGGCGAATTCGCGATCGCTCAGTCCCTCCTCCCGCTCGTGAATTCTGCTGACTACAGAGCGCGATCGACCCTGAGCCTCCACCATTTCGTAGAACCGCGATCGCTGGGCTTGGGTGCGCTCCATTAAGGGACGATCGTCTTCTACCCCAGCCGCTTGGGCCACTTTCCGGGTCGCCAGCAAAGTCTTGGCTAGATCCCGCCGTCGCTGCACAAAGGCCACATCGAACTGCTCGTCAGGGGGCAAATTGAAGTTGAACCAGTTGGACTGGAAAATCTGCCAATCCACCAGCAGCGTTCCTACCTTGACCCAGGTGTTGTCGAGCGATCGAATACTCTTGTCTACCTGTTGAAGCAGCAGAGTCCAGGGCGGAGATAGCTGACCCTGGGCCACCCAGCTTTGCCGCAGTCGCTTGAGCACGTGGCGTAAAGTTCCGTCGCTGCCGGCGTAGGGGAACAGTCTAGCTGGCCCGGCTTGATCTAAGGCAGAGGGATCATAGCGATACTGCCCTTGCTGTTTGGTAAGCAATGCACGGAAACCCATAGCTTCCCTTGAGAGTTCAGAGTGGATAGAGTGATCTACACCATTCTTGGAGCCGCTCCGAAAGCCTCAGCTAATTTAGTTCCCAGTGCCTCTGGAAACTAAAACTGCATAGCCTTCATTAACGCTGACTGCCGCGAAAGATCCGATCGACTTGCTCTGGGGAAAGCCAAGAGTTAGGCGCAAAGGTTGGGGTCGCAGCGGCCTTCGAGGGGGTTGTGCGGCCTACGAGTGTTGTGCGATCGGAGCCTTTGTTTTTGGGAAGCGGAGGGTGACGGAGGGGCAAGTCGCAAGCCACCGGGGGCGCATGGGTGTAAGAAAACTCCCCTTTGCGGAGTTCATCTCCCTCATACTCAAGCTGGGACTGAGGCTCTATGTATTGATGGGTGTCAGGATCGTAGGCCAGCACTTCTCCCGTCTCTATGTAATAGACCCAACCGTAGATGCTCAGTTTTTGCTGATACAACCGGGAATGAACGATCGGATAGGTTTTCAGGTTTTCGATCTGGGTCAGGACGTTTTCGGCGATCGCAACCTCTAGGAGTTCTTCATCGGCAATCCCTTCGTAGTTCTCCTTCAGCAGGCGACGAGTGGCTTCGGTATGGCGCAGCCAATCATACACCAGAGGCAAATCTTCCTGAAGCTTGTTCAGGTGCAGCAGTCCTTTCATTGCGCCACAGTGGGAGTGTCCGCAAACAACAATTTGCTGAATTCCCAGCGCCTGAATGGCATACTCCAGGGTTGCGCCCTCGCCGCCATTGGCTGCACCATAGGGCGGAATGATGTTGCCCGCGTTGCGAATCACAAACAGCTCACCCACACCGGTTTGGGTGATCAGGTTAGGGTCGAGGCGGGAATCGGAACAGGTGATGAAGAGAACTCTAGGTTTTTGCCCGTGAGCGAGTTGCTCAAACAGTTTCCAGTGGGTTTCAAAGTAATTTGACTTGAACTCATCCAGTCCTTTGATCAGCTTTTCCATTACGCTCTCTTTTGCCTTCTCCTTCCCAGATTAGATTGTCTCACAGGAACTTGCCCGTCGAGGCGGGATTCCCATCAGAGAAGCTTGAGATCCGACGATCGAGTTCTTATGCTGGTTGTCCACCGATCAGTTGGCCACTGATCAATTGAACCGAGCGTCTACTGAAGGTTACTACTGGGGGTTTAAACCAATTCCTCAAGTACCGGGCTTGGTATGGCCTATGAGGCTATACTCACTCGCTATTTTTGGAGTAGAGACGATCGAGCTTCAGAAAGGTGTGCAGCAGAACATTTGTGCCCTCAGTGCATTGCTCTGGGGAAGTGTATTCGTCCTCGGCGTGGCTGATGCCGCAACGACTCGGCACAAAAATCATCCCCATGTCGGCAAACCGGCCGATCTCCTGGGCATCGTGCCCCGCTCGACTGGTGAGGGTGCAATGGCTCAAGCCCCGCTCCTGAGAGACCTGGACGATCGCGTCCATGATCTTCGTTCGAGACAGGGTAGGCGGAACGTGGAGCGCTTGGGTGAGCGTGATCTCGGTGTGGGTCGCGGTGGCGATCGCGGCAAACTCCTGCTTCATGCGGCAGATAATGCCTTCCAAGTGCGCCTGGGACAAGTCCCGCAGGTCGATTTTTAGGTCAACCTGGCCCGGCACAATGTTCACAGCGTTGGGTGAAACCTCCAGATAGCCCACTGTAGCCACCTGTTCCCCAGGCGTTTCAACGCCGATTTTGTTCACGGCTAGGACAATCTGTGAAGCGGCGACTAGGGCATCCTTGCGCTGGTTCATAGGAGTACTGCCGGCATGGTTGGGTCGCCCCATCACATTCACCGCAAAACGGTACTGTCCCACCACACCCTTGACCACGCCGATCTCCCGACCCGTAGCTTCCAGGATGCCGCCCTGCTCAACGTGCAGTTCCACAAAGGCAGCGATCGCCCCTGGATCGCGCTTGGCAGTGGCAATCCGTGCCCAGTCGCCTCCAACTTTCTCCAGACAGGTTTGGATGGGTGTGCCATCGTTGCGGCGGTAGTAGTTCGGATCGCTGACCACATTGCCAGCCATAGCTTTGCAGCCGATGACTGTATTCTCTTCGTCAGAGAAAATGATG
>DATNQR010000499.1:0-7222 GCA_036703905.1 Thermosynechococcaceae cyanobacterium | reverse complement strand
CTTCAGTCTCAGAAACTTCAGGCCCAGGGCGGCTAACCAGGGTGGGAAAAGTCAGCACATTGTTGAGGGGCACTTCTTGACTGGGGCGTACCTTCTGGAAGGTGGGCAGCGATCGCGGTGGGGCGGCTTCCTGTCCAGAGCTGAGGGGAACAGGGGATAGATCGCGCGGTAGCTTGTTGCAGATTAAGCGCTCGAAGTCGTGATTGAAGTGATGGATGGGTTGCTCCCGGCGCTGCCAGAAGGCCAGGATCTGCTCAACGGAAACTGCCTTGTATCGTCCCTGGTAGAGCGCTTCGATCACCGCCAGTCGCACCCAATTCTCCGGGTAAATTGCCTGCCACTGGACTACCAATTCCGCGATCGTCCGCTCTTCCAGCTCAAACCCATAGAAGTGCAGCAGATTGGCCACGTAGGCAGAAGCAGGCGGGATTGATCGATCGAAAAAATTGGGTGCTTGTTCTGTCATAGGGCCTCGTTATCGCCCTTGGCGATGGGTGGCAGCGTCTAAGTTCTACCATAACGGCGATCGTAGGGCGCTGTCGCTGTGTATAGCCATAGCCTCATAGGTCAAGACGGGGTGCTGGGGTATGGAACCTTTGGCTGGGGGCAAAACCCCGCACCCCTTCAAACTCAGTATCCTAAGCTATCTAGCTACAGCTATAAAACCCGCTTCCTGAAACAAATCCTCCCAGGCAAGAAGCCCAGGAGGAAAAAACAATCCCACAGATTACAGAGAGATTTAAATTTCGGCGACAGCGCGATCGATCAGTCGCTTAGCCAAAGTTTGAACCCCGGTGTGGGAGTAGTATTTAACGGTGATGTCCAGAAATGCGCCCAAGTAGTCGAGCTTGTCCTTGGAGATCTCAACAAACTTCTCCAGGTTCTGCACCACGTTCCCCTGAGTGAGGTTGCGGGAGGAGACGAAATCGCTCATCCAGCCTTTGGTCGAGTCAAAGCTTTGAGCGATGAAGTTTTTCTTCTCGTCCGCACTGCCGCCGGGAATCAAGTCCTTGACTCCTTTAAAGGTCTGGTTTTGCTCCAGTTCTTTCGAGGAAGTGCCATCGATCGTGTTCAGCCCCTTCAGAATGAAATCCGGCCCCAGAGGAATCAGCCCATCAAAACAAACCAGCGCGGCCATCCGCATCAGAGACTCGCCCCCGTAGTCGCCCAAGGCAGCCAGAAAGTCACCGATGCTGTCGCCGGGAATGCCGTTGATTTGGCAGAACGAGACTAGCTCCACCACGAGCTTAACGGTAAGGTCAAGGCTCTGAGCTTTCTCCGGCTTGGGGGTGAGGTTGCCCAGAAATCCGAGAAAAGAGATGTCCTGCCCAACTTTATTGGCCATAGCCGCTGCCCCTAAAGCCCCCGATGCGCTGTCCACGGTGTTGTAGAGCCACAGCGCCCGTTGGTAGCCTTGGGACTTGTCGTTGAACAGGTAGACTGCCCGCTCACCAATTTGTTGAACGATCGCCGGATCGGTTTCTCCAGTAACGGCAGTGATGGTGTTGTTGAAGCCCGTTAGGTTGTGCCACTCTCCAGGAGCGACAAAATCCAACGATCGCAGCGCCATCACGGTCGGGCCGCCCGTCGGCAGGTCGTCCACAAGCTGATAGATTGTTTTACTCATAAAATCCTTGCGGTTTGACTTGTGGTTTGAAGTTACTTCAGCTTAGAAAGGCCAGTCAGGTCAAACTTGCTCAACCAGTTGGCTCGATCGGCTTTGGTCAGAGTTGCGCCAGGAGATTGCCGGATTGTGACCTGGTATCGATTGGCAACCAGAATAGAAGTTTGATTAGCGCCAACATCCACGGCTGGATAACCTGCAATTTTCTCGGTGCTGGTTTCAAATTTCTTAGCAGCGTCTGTAGGTTCAGGCAAGTTTTTGGTGTCAGAAACTGAGAGCTTGGCGATTTCTTTCTTGTTCTGGTTCAGTTTAGCCTGAGCAAATCCCTTCTTCTCCTGTACGAAGACTCGCTCATAGCCTGCAACTGGCTTCGGAAAGAACTTGTTGAACTCGCTGCCCTGGGTGGCATCTTTAGCGACGGCAGGCTGGGCTGCTCGCTCTGTACTCTCCTTCTGAGTGGCAGCGTAGGGAGAAGTATCCTGAGGTTGGCAACCTGTGACAAATATCAGTACAGATATGAGTAGTGGCGCGATCGCTTTCCGCCAATTAAACGAATTCATTGCAGCCTCCTATACCTAGATGAGTGGGACGAGTTTGCCCCTTGAAGTTTAGTTTAGGTCTGTCGTTCTATCGTCGAACATTTAACAGCTAAGCACCTAATTATTTCTAGATTAGCTGCTAGATTCATCTGTCTGGGGAGAGGAACGAAACGGAACTCCCCCTCACATCAAGCCGGAGGAAGTCCCACTTTCACCAGTTCAGAGACCACCTTGAGCAGAACGTCGGGTTCCACAGGTTTTGCAAGGTGGGCTTGGAATCCAGTGGCAATGGCGCGGCGCTGGTCGAGTTCGCTGGCGTAGGCAGTCAGCGCGATCGCGGGAATCGTTGTGCTTTGCTCCAATCCTCGAACTTGCTGGAGCAAAGCATAGCCGTCCATTTGGGGCATTCCAATATCTGTGATCAGCAGATCAGGTTTCTGACGGCTCAGAAGATCGAGTGCTTGGGCAGCGGAAGTGGCGATCGTCACTGTTGCTCCTGCCTGTTCCAGCACAAACGCCACGTAGTCTCGCATATCGGCCTCATCATCCACTACCAAAATCTGAACGTTTACCAGCGGCGTGGACTGAAACGCAGGCGAAACAAGCTCCACGTTCCGTATCTGGTTATCTGACTTGAGGAGCGGCAGGCGTACTGTGAAAGTCGCTCCCTGCCCTTCTCCCTGGCTCTCAGCCTGCACAGTGCCCCCGTGCAGCTCGACTAAATGGTGGGCGATCGCCAACCCCAAGCCCAAGCCGCCAAACTGCCGCGTTGTGCCGCTATCAGCCTGCCGGAAGTACTCAAAGACGTGGGGCAAGAATTCAGGCTGAATGCCTTTACCAGTATCGGTGATGGTGATTTGAGCGAGGGGTGGAGTCGTCTGAGTAAGCCCTACGACGACTCGGCCATTGTCGGGAGTGAACTTGATGGCATTGGAGAGCAAGTTCCACACCACCTGCTGCAAGCGGTTGGCATCGCCCCACACCAAAATCGGCTGGGCTTGAGCCTCAGTTTCAAACTGCACGGCGATCGCTCTGGCTTCTGCTGCTAAGCGCACGGTTTCCATTGCCGCTTCGATCGTCGTTTGCAGATTCACCGCAGTCGCTCTTAAGCTCATTTTGCCGCGCAGAATCCGGGAAACATCCAGCAGATCTTCGATCAGTTGGGTTTGCAGTTTGGCGTTGCGCTCGATCGTTTCCAGGGCGCGATCGGTGGCGGCGGCATCAAATTTGCGAGTTCGTAGAAGCTGTGTCCATCCCAGAATCGGGTTGAGGGGCGATCGTAATTCGTGGGACAGGACAGCTAAAAACTCATCCTTGAGTTGGTTGGCTGATTCCGCCGCTTCCCGTGATGCTCGTTCCCGTTCCAGCAGGGTCAGACGTTCCGCTTCGACTCGCTTACGCTCGGTGATGTCCACTATCACCCCAACCATGCGGCTCGGTTCTGCGCTAGGGCTGGACTGAACCTGGGCATTGGCGAGAACCCAGTGTATGCTGCCATCTCGCCAGACGACCCGATACTCACACTCAAAAACCGTGCGAGTTGTCAGAGCCGCTTGAAGCAATGCCTCCACCGTGGGCAGATCGTCAGGATGAACGCGGTCAGCCCACTCTTTCAAGGAACGGATGGGGGTTCCGGGTTCGTAGTCGAACAGCGTTTCGTGGAGAGGAGTCCAGAGCAAAAGATTGGTGTGCAGATCCCACTCCCAGGAACCCATCTGAGCGACGTTGAGGGCCATTTCTAGGCGATCGCTGTAGCTCTGCAAAGCCGCTTCGGATTGTTTGCGCTCGGTGATGTCTTCAGCAATCCCCGTCACGCGTACAACCTGACCGCTTTCGTCTCGGATGGGGAAGCCGCGATCGCGAATCCAGCGCAGAGAACCATCGGGACGGATGATGCGGTATTGGGCATCGTAGCGCCCCTGCTCAATCTGCTCGGAAAACTGGGTAGGTATCGAGGCTCGATCGTCGGGATGCAGAGTTTCGAGTCGCCTGTCCGGGTCGTAGGCAACCTCGATCGGCTGACCCCAGATCGTCTCAAAAGCGGGGCTGACGTAGAGGGTCTGTCCGGTGCTGGGCTGGGAGATCCAGAACACATCCTGAAGATTCTCTGCCAATTGACGAAAGCGTTCCTCGCTTTCTTTGAGGGCAGCCTCGGCGCGTTTGCGATCGCTCAGATCCACTACGAAACTCACGCCGCGATCGGTATGGTTCTCCAGCAATACCCCTCCTAGCAGCACCGACACGCGGCTGCCGTCTTTGCGGAAGTACTCCTTCTCCAGGGGTTGCGCTCGACCGAATTGCTGCATCTGGGCGATCGCGCGATCGCTGCCAGACAGTTGATCCGCCGGGGTGAGCGATCGCCAGTTCAGCCGACCAGCCTGCAAATCTGCGGCGGTGTAGCCCACTAGATCCAGAAAGGCATCGTTTGCGTCCAGCACCGCACCATCGGCCCTCCAGAACATACAGCCCACTACATTGGACTGCACTAACCGCCTGAAGCGAGCTTCGCTGTCCCGCAGAGCTTGCTCGGTACGCTTGAGACTTGCGATATCCATGGCGGCTACGCCTACTCCTAGCACCTCACCATCGGTTAAACACACCGGGTAGTAGCTAACCAAGCAGTGGAAAAGCTTGCCTTGGGCAGTGCGACCGCTCATTTCCTGGTTCAGTACCGGAACTTGGGTGGTCATAACTTGATGCAGCACTGAAGCAAGCTGATCAGACTGGCTGGGCAAAATTTCTTCCAACGTTCGTCCCAGGTGATGGCTGAGGGGAATGCCGTTGATCGTTGCCAAAGCTTCGTTTGCCTGCTGGTAGCGCAGGTCACGATCGAGAAAGGCTAGTCCGATCGGGGAACCTGCCAGGAGTGCATCCAGCACCGATCGACTGTCCCGCAGCGCTGTCTCCGTTCGTTTGAGGCGAGTAATGTCGATCGCAGCGCAGGTTATGCCAATGATCTCCTGCTGAGGGTTTCGGAGCGGTTCGATCGTCAAGTCAAAATACTTTTCTTGCGTCTGTCCCTGAAGCGTCATGCCTATTTCTTCCCGCAGACCTTTGCCGGACTGCATCACCTGCTGCTTCAGTTCGGTCAGCCGTTGGGCTTGGCCGGGTGGCAGCAAATCTTCGTCTCGCTTGCCGATGAGCAAATCTGCCATACCAGCGCTGCCGGGGTTGTTGTAGAGCCAGGTGTAGCGCAGGTTTTGGTCTTGATTAAACACGGTGAGGGGGGAATTTTTCAGAGCCACCCGCAGGCGCTCTTCGCTTTCCAGCAGGGCCAGTCGCATTTGCTTCTGGTCGTGGATATCGGTATACGTTCCGAACCAGTTGATCACTTCTCCGGCAGTGTTCCGCAGCGCCACCGCACGGATGATATGCCAGCGATAGGTTCCATCGGCCCGCTGCAGACGCAAAACGGCTTCGGCTGCATCATCGTCCTGCGCCAGGCTATCCTGCCAGGACTCGGCAAGTGGTTCCTTGTCCTCTGGGTGCAAAGCTTGTTGCCACTCCCAGCCCAGGGAAGTGTCGGGAGAAAGTCCGGTGTAGTCGTACCAGCGCTGGTTGAAGTACTCGGTTGCGCCATCGGCCCCACCCAGCCAGACTAGATTGGGCACGTTATCTGCCAGGATGCGGTAGCGCTGTTCGTTGGTCTGTGCAATTTTCAGGTTCTTGTCCGATCGTCGTCGGGCCGATCTCAGTTCCGCATTCAGGGAGCTAATCACCAGCATCACCAGCACAAACACCCCCAACCGCACCAGATTGGCCAAGTTCAGTTCTCCCTCGTGGCCAACAGGTGGCGTGAAGAAATAGCTGATGCAAAGAGTGGACAGGAGCGTGGACAGCAAACCCGGCAGAGTGCCACCATACCAGGTGCTCACCGCCACTGCCCCATAAAACAGCGCTACTACTTGCACATTTGTGAAAGATTTCAGCCAAAAAGTCAGCCCTAGCGCCGCAACAACGCAAAGCACGACGACGCTGTACTGGCGGAACTGAGAATGGTTAGCTTTCAGCATTGGGCCATAAGGGTGACAAGAGGGCAGGCGATCGCACCTTCATTCTCTCCAGCTGAACGTCAACTTGCACAGAGTTGGGGAAGAGGTGGCAGTAGGACGGAAGCTACAGCATTGGACAGAGACTACAGCACGAAGGCTTCGATCGCCGCCGCTGCTCCATCTGCTTCCACGCTGGGCGCAACCCAATTGGCGACAGCCTTGACCGCATCGGGAGCTTCCCCCATCGCTACACCAATGCCAGCGTATTCCAGCATCTCCACATCGTTGAAGTTGTCTCCCACGGTCATCACGTTTTCGGGTTTCAGTCCCAAATACTCCTCCGCCAGGTAACGAACGGCGGTTCCCTTGTTGACTAAAGGATTGGCCGCTTCAAAGAAAGTGGCCACAGAAGTTGTCATGTACAACTCTGCTGGGGTGTACTGGCGCTGGAGATTGCCGAGCAGCTTGGAAATCACGTCAACGTCATCGCACAAAGCCAGAATTTTGGTTGGTTCTGCCGTCAAAATCGATCGCAGGTCGCCCACGGCGGTCGGTTCTACGCCAGAACGTTCAGCGTAGAGGTGCGTCTCAGAGGTAATCTCTCGCACGTAGAGCCGATCGTTGATGTAGAAGTGAACCGACAGCAGATGCCGCAGTTCTGGCTGCTCAAAGTAGTCCAACAGTTGCAGCGCCATGATCTGAGTCAGTGTCCAGTGGCGATGCAGAACCTCGGTTGCTGGATCTTTGATATACGCCCCTTGGTAGGACAGGAGCGGTAGCGTAGAGCCGATCGCTTGATGAAACCGCACCGCCGATTGATACATCCGCCCTGTGGCGATCGCCACTTGCACACCTTTTGCTTGGGCCGCCCGGACTGCCTGCCGCACAGGTTCGCGGATTTCATTGGAAGCGCCTGCGATCGTGCCGTCAATGTCCAAAACCAATAATCGAATCGAACCCGGTTCAATCTGAGGTACGGGCTGCTGGGGAAAATCGATCGCGTTCTGCATCATGGCTCCAGAGGTTCGTTGGGGTTCAGTCGCGCCAAGTTTCTGACTTTCTGAAGT
>DATNQR010000498.1:0-3253 GCA_036703905.1 Thermosynechococcaceae cyanobacterium | reverse complement strand
AGCGTGGGATAGTCGCACTTCGGCTAGAAAACGACTTTTGCTTCCTGTTCTTGTAGGCGTAGCTTTCGGCATCTGCGCCATTTTGATCGATCAAGTAACAGGAGCCACAAGTATTCTGGCAGCTAAGATGGGAAGCGATTTTGGGCTGCGACCTCTAGCATCTGGAGGTGAATAGCGGGGTTCTTGTGTCCGGTGAAGCCGATGTAGCGGATCTTGCCTGCTTTCTGGGCTTCTAGGACAGCCTCCATTGCACCTCCAGGGGCGAAGATGCGATCAGGGTCTTCGTAGCGCAGGATCTCGTGGTGCTGCATCAGGTCGATGCGGTCGGTCTGCAAGGCTTGAAGGGATTCGTCGATCTGCCGCATTGCTGCGCCTTTGGTGCGACCATCGATCTTGGTCATCAGGAAGACTTTCTGCCGATAGCCGTCTCTGAGGGCATTGCCCATCCACCGTTCGCTGCGCCCGTTGTGATAGTCCCAGCAGTTGTCCATGAAGTTGATGCCGCGTTCGCTGGCGCTGCGAATCAGTTTGATGCTTTCCTGCTCGGTATCAAGTTTGCCGATGTGGAAGCCGCCGAGTCCGATCACGGAAACACACTCTCCAGTTTGTCCGAGGGTGCGGTAGAGCATTTCGCCGCTTTTGCTGGAGGTGGGAGGAGTTTGGGCTAGGGCTGAAGTGGATTCTCCTTGTGCGAGAAGGGGTTTGAGGAGTCCTTCGGTTGCAGCAAGTCCGGCAGCAACGAGGCCCGCAGTGGCGCCTGTCCTGAGCAAATCTCGTCTGTTGATCTCCATGCTGCTCCCCGTCTACTTCAGAGTGTTTGAAAGTTAGCACAGGGGTCAAAGCGGGAGCATCTAACTCAAGCGGGTTTTGAGCGCTTTGAGGACAGGATTATGGCACGGGGTCAGAACAAAGAGAACGAGAACGAGTCGGATAAGTTCTCATCTTCTCTAGCTATCTATCCCCCATTCCGCCCTTTGAAGTGTCACAGGGGGAATTTAGCTGCATAATTTCCTCAACCCTTGCAACAAAGGGGATACAGTATCAATAGCGAGTTGATCGTACAGAACTTGGATCATCTGGGCATCCTTGCCGGATTGGTCGATAACCGCTGCCAGTAGCGGAGCCAGCGCTTCCAGCACCAGAGATCGTCATGGATCAATCCGATTCAGCGCCTGAAAATAAGCGGTGTCTCCAAAGCCAATCTCGATCGCGCCGCTCAGCAACAGCAGTCCTAGCGAGTGGGTGCTAACCCGCGGCAGCAGTTCACCCCGCAGCAGCAGTGTCAGAATCAGCAGCACGATCGACACGCATCCCTTAACGAGGTTTAGCATCAAGGGCGATAGTTGCCGTCCCGCTTAGGTGTAGACGATCGACGCGACTGCCCAAATTGCCGCCGCGCCCAACGCTGCTAGTTCACCTCGAAACTCAGCAAGAAAAACAGGTATGAAAAAATGCAGACGTCATGACAGTACCCACTAGACCCTTACGGTATCGCAGGTTGCCCGTAGTTGATCGAGTGTAGGCGTGCCGAATCTTGCCGTTGCTGTGCAGCGCTACACCGCCGCACTGTAGAGGATCAAATTTTTCATTGCCTTTTTTTTTCTATTTGCTTAATGCTACAGTGCTTTACTCAGAGAAATAGTTGATTCGATCGCTTTAACTGAATACATCAACGATTAGGCTTTATCTTCTTAAATAAGTAGAGGATTGCACCTCCATAGGTTGATTAAGCCTGGAATCTCAAACGTTACAAAGAGAGATGTAAGCAATCATTTTTGTTCCGATTGCTTGTTACGAGAAAACAAGTTTTGCTGATGGTTTGCACGCGCTCGAACGCTGAGCTTTCGAGCTACAAAAATCTCAGTCACTAGCGACTGCTAAGTAGAAATGCTTTGTTGAATGCATTTTCTACGGCTTTGTCCGCGTGTTTCTGAATGCTGCAAACTATCGAGTTTAAGCTCATCAAATACCAAGGAGAAATTCATGTTTTTGCACCAAAAGCGACTCCAATACTTCACTCCACCCGACCGTCCCGATCCAATCTACGCAAAGAAGCTGCAAGAGTTGATTGGCGGTCCGATGGGCGAAATGACTGTGATGATGCAGTATCTGTTTCAGGGTTGGAACTGTCGCGGACCTGCTAAATATCGCGATATGCTGCTGGACATCGGCACCGAGGAAATCGGTCACGTTGAAATGCTGGCAACGATGGTCGCTCATCTGCTAGATAAAGCACCGCTCAAAGTGCAAGAAGATGGCGCGAAAGATCCGATTGTTGGCGCTGTCATGGGCGGAACCAAGCCCGATGAAGTCATGATGGACATGATGGCAGCCAGCATGAGTCCAAAACACCCGATCGTCTCTGGGTTGGGTGCCATGCCGGAAGATAGCGTCGGCTATCCGTGGAATGGTCGCTACATCATCGCCAGTGGAAACCTGTTAGCAGACTTCCGCTCGAACCTGCACGCTGAATCGCAAGGCCTTGTACAGGCTGTCAGGCTGTATGAAATGACCGATGACGCAGGTGTGAAAGATCACCTCAGCTTCATGATCGCTCGCGATACCATGCACCAAAACCAGTGGTTGGCGGCGATCGAAGACCTGCAAAGTGAAGGATTTGAGGAAACGGTTGTTCCCAACATCGCGTACAAGTACGGGAAGAAGGAGCACGCTTATCAGTTCTGGAACCACTCAGAGGGCGAAGAAAGCGCTGAAGGTCGTTGGGCAAAAGGTCCGTCGATCGACGGCAAAGGCGAGTTCGAGTACGTAGCGAATCCCCAACCGCTGGGACCGCAACCCACTCCCCCACAGCCTGACCCACGCTTGTACAGCACGCCCGCATCTCCTCAACTTCAGAAAACTGCGACCAATGAACCTACCGGCCCCAACATTGTTGATAAGGTTGTCGATGTGATCGATCGCATAACGCCTGGATGATAGGTGATAGCTGTTGCTAACAGGTTGTAGCTATTAGCGACTAAAGCAATCGAGAATCAGTCAAAACCTGATTCTCGATCGCTGTTTCTTTAGCATTTACTGAATTTGACCTGTATGACTGACGCTGCAAAATCATTGAGCGATCATACGCTAGCTACGGCTGAAATTTTACTTGGATGAAACCAGACTACTTGCGCGCGATCGATCTACTAAGCCCAAAGAAGCTGATTAACTTATTTTCGACAGTGGAATCTTAAAGACCTTAATGTTTAGGCTAGGGCTGGAGGAGGTTCTCCTTAAGCTAAGAGGGGTTTGA
>DATNQR010000497.1:0-3956 GCA_036703905.1 Thermosynechococcaceae cyanobacterium | reverse complement strand
CGAGTTCCAGTTTGCCTTGCAGAGCATAACAACAAGCTTTGTTGTAGAGCGTGTTGGGGCTGTCTGGCTTCAAAGACAAAGCCCGATCGTAGCTGGCGATCGCGGCTTCCAGCCAGCCCAAGAAGTAGAGGGCATTGCCTCGGTTCGTCCAGGCTTCTTCAAAATCGGGCTTGAACTCCAGAGCTTTGTCATAGCAGGCCACAACTTTCTCGATCTGGTTTAGTTGCCGCAGAGCCAGAGCGCGGTTATACCAGGCCCAGTAGTAGTCGGGTTTGAATTCGATCGCTCGATCGTAGCTGTTTACTGCTTCTTCGTAGCGCTCCAAGTTTCTGAGGGAAATGCCCCGGTTATACCAAGCCCAGGAGTAGCTGGGTTTGAATTTGACGGCCTGATCGTAGCTGGCGATCGCTGCTTCGTAGCAGTGCAGATCGTCCAGAGCGCTACCCCGATTGTTCCAGGCTTCAGAAAATCCTGGCTCATCTTCCAGTGCCCGATCGTAGCTGGCGATGGCGGCTTCGTATTGCTTCAGGTGGTAAAGAGCGTTGCCCCGGTTGTACCAAGCATCCGGGAAGCTGGGTTGCAGGCTGACAGCGTAGTTGTAGCTGGCGATCGCTGCCTGATAGTGTTTGCACTTGTTCAAGTGAAGCCCTTTCTGAAAGAAGAAAGCAACTTCTACATCTTGAGCGTGGCTCATAGACTTAACTTCTCTTTAAATGATGTGGCTAGTGTGCCCAAGTTGGACTCTGGAGGAACAAAGCTGAGAACTTTTTGCTCGACTTGCTGGCTAGACGACTTGCTGACTGGAGTGTGGGGCTTAGGCGGAAGCTATCTTAAGCGATGGGCGTTTGATTTGCTAGCACAGATAATCGCCCAGCAATCCATGTTTGAGTTGGTATAGCCATAATCTCATAGGTTAGGACAGGGTGCAGGGGTTCCACCCCTGACTGGGGGCAGCGCCTCCACCTCCCCTCAAACCTAATGTATAAGCAAGCTACAGCTGTAGAATTAGAAATTCCGTGGCAAGAGGCGTGGTTTTTAGGGCTGCTACCAGGTGGTTGCTCTTCTAGTTGAGTTCGTCTCGTTCCTGACTTTGCTCCACCTCCGATCGCCGCAGCCGTAGCTGAATATCCTCCAGCATCTTCCGGTTGACCGCTAGCAGATCCGCCACTAGCCCAAACATCCAGAGTTGGAAGCCAATCAACACCAGCACCGCCGCCAGCATTAGGCTTGGAACTCTGGGCTTGCCTGCATCCACTAACCAGAACAGCAGCACCCAGCGCAGCCCCAGCAGCAGTCCCAGCGACAACGGCACACTACCCAAGAGCAGAAAAAACTTGAGCGGCTGATAGGTCATGAAGATGCGAAAGATCGTCAGGATCGATCGCTGCACATAGGATGGAATGCTCCTGACCAAGCGCGACGGGCGTAGATAGCCATTAGTCCGCACGGGAACTGATGTGATAGCCATGCCCTTTTGTCCCGCCTGAATGATTGTCTCCAGAGTGTAGGTGTACTGGCTGAACACATTCATTCGCAGGGCCGCATTGCGACTCAGGGCACGGAATCCGCTCGGCGCATCGGGGATGGCGGTGTTGCTGGCAATCCGGACTACCCAACTACCCAACCCTTGCAGCAGTTTTTTGAGGGGTGAGAAGTGGTGGATTTGCCGAATGGGACGCGCACCGATGACAATTTCGGCCTGACCCAGCAGGATCGGCTCGATCAGCCTCGGAATGTCGTCGGCACAGTATTGATTATCTGCGTCGGTGTTGACGATGATGTCGGCTCCAGCCTTCAGACACGCTTCTAATCCCGCGATGAATCCCTTTGCCAGTCCTTGATTGTGGTCAAAACTGACGATGTGATCGACCCCGTGGGCGCGAGCTACTTCAACTGTGCGATCGCTACTGCCGTCGTTGATGATCAGCCACTCCACTACGTCGATCCCTGGCAAACTGCGGGGCAGAGCGTCCAGAGTCACTCCCAACGTTGCTTCCTCGTTATAGCAGGGGATTTGAATGATCAGTTTCGGCATGGGGTGGCACTCCTGCGCTGACGCGGCTGTATCTTCCAGAAGTCAAAGGTTTAGGAAATCGAAGGTTTATGAAGTCGGAGATTTAAGCAGAAGTTAAAGGTTTAGGAAATCAGCCCTCAAAACTCAGCATCCCACTACCGTTCCATCTCAACCCTATGGCCGCTCCCCGGAACTGAGGTAGGATGGTATAACAAAATTAAGTAGTGTAAACCTAAACGAGATTAAGGAGAAAGCGGTGGCAGTCGAAACCATTGAACAGCGTTCAACGGTCAGGAAACTTGCACCCCGTTATCGGGTTTTGCTTCACAACGATGACTACAACTCAATGGAGCACGTGGTTCAGACCTTGATGCAAACTGTAACCAGCCTGACGCAGCCCCAAGCTGTAGACATCATGATGGAAGCTCACACTAACGGGATTGCGCTTGTGATTACCTGCGCTCAAGAACACGCTGAGTTTTACAGCGAGACGCTGAAGGGGCACGGCCTCAGCAGCACGATCGAGCCAGACGAATAGCCTTCAAGCTTTGCCTTCTACCTTCTCTAAGTTGGCTCAGCACCCTGCCCCAGTACGAATTGGGGCATTTTTGTTGTGTCTCCTGCTGGTGTGGTTACCGATCGTTGTTCCTATCTATCTCCTGGTGAGCGACCAGAACACGCGCAATCTGGTGACGCTGCCCTTGCTCTACTTGGAGTTTATGCTGCTCGTCCGGGTTTGGGGCCGGCGGGTCTACAAGCAACCAAATTTGCTGCGGCATTACGGGCTGGAGTTTTCGCGACGGAGCGCTGGAGAACTGCTGTCCGGCTGGGGGCTGAGTGCGAGTAGCTTGCTGCTGGTGCTGGCGATCGAAGGCTGGTTAGGTTGGCTCACCTGGAAAGCTCCAGGCCCCAACCTGTTTTCGACGGTGCTGGAAGGCCTGGCGATCGGGCTGGCGATCGGATTCGCTGAGGAGTTGCTGTTTCGGGGCTGGCTACTGGAGGAGCTTCAGCGCGACTATTCGGCCCAGCGATCGCTCTGGATTGGCGCGATCGCCTTCGCTGTCCTGCATTTCATTCGACCTGTAAGCGAAATTCTGCGACTGGCTCCTCAGTTCCCGGCGCTGGTGCTGTTGGGACTGGCGCTGGTGTGGGCCAAGCGGGCGGGTCGCGATCGCCTGGCCTTACCGATCGGCATTCACGCAGGGCTGGTCAGCACGTTTTACCCACTCTCGGTAGGTCGCTTGATGGAGTTCTCCGATCACGTTCCCGCTTGGGTCACGGGCATTGATCGCAATCCGTTGGCTGGGGCGATCGGGATTTTATTTCTGGCAGGTTTGGTGCTCATAACACGGCAACTTGCCCAAAGGGTTGCGATCCGTCGCTAAGTCTTTTGTGTCGAACCTTGATTGCCTGATGAATATTTTCTAAAGTTGGGGTGAAGCATGAACCCCGGTGATTACGGCAGTATTAGGTTATTGCTTCCAGGCAGCAGTTGAGTGTGCGATCGAGTATCCCTAGTCGCCACAAATGCAGTATACTTCCTTGCTAAACAACTGATGTAATTGCATTCAGGAAAAATTTATGGCTGGATCGAGTCCGTGGAACGCTGGACGGATGTTTCTGTTGAGTGCAGGCATTGTCCTCTCCCCTACAGTTGCTATGGCATCAAGTTACGTCAGTACCTCCGGTTCAACCCGATTACTACTAAATGACAAAACCGGGTACGTCCAGTACCAAACCTTAGTTAACGGGAAGATCTGGTCAGGGGAAGCTTCTCCTGGCAGAATTTTGGGACAAAATGGCAACCGCACAATCTACAGTTCCTTTAAGGATTTTCCGGGGCAGTCTCTGGCAAGTCAAGACAAGGCACAGAGCGTTTGCAGTGGTGACTTCATCGCCCTCCAAACTGTAAATAACGATCGCTATGTTTTAGAGGCGACTT
>DATNQR010000496.1:0-1540 GCA_036703905.1 Thermosynechococcaceae cyanobacterium | reverse complement strand
GGGTTGATGGGATGCAAGCCTCCTTGCTGCAAGGCTCTCAGGAAAACTACTACAAGCTGGAGCGGCAGCAAGCCCAAGCCCAGCAACGTTAACTCTTCCCCCCTCAAGAGGACAAATTGATGAGAACTCAATCTCGTCCAGCCCGTGCTGTCGGAAATAATCTGGCAGAACTCAAAAGCGCGATCGACGAGTATCTATCCCTGGCTGAACTCTTGCACTTGCTGAGTGTGCTGACGCTTTGTGAAGCCTGCACTGCCGACGCAACCGAGGAAGAAGACTCAGACGATTATGGAGGGCTGGAGTTTGAAGCAGGTGACACGCCTCTTCAAACAGCCCTACTGGAGTATCCCGTCGAAGTGAGCAAAGACGTTCAATACTGCTTGGATATTCTGGCTCGTCGAAATGACTCCACGCTCAACTTCAAGGTGATGGGATTGCTCTGGGTTCGGGTCAGGCAGCAGCTTACTCAGCGTTAATCAGGGGCAAGGTCATGAAACGGATTTGGGGACTATCAGCCATTGTGTTTGCGCTTTCGGGATGGGCGATCGTCAGCCTTTCTCATCAGAGCGTGGCCAATCGCGTCGTCCCTGGTGATCCCGGTTCCAGCGTGATTATCTTCGACCAGCCCTTCGCTGGCTTCGGTAAGGGCGTGGGGTTGATTTGCCTGATTGGAACTGCAACCAGCTTGGTGTTTGCTACCCGATCAGAAACAACCCCACGCTTGGCATTGCCGCCAGCCCGACCCACACAGCGCCCCCAGCGACTTGAAGACTTAACTCGCCCTGAGGAGGTGGAATATGACGAAGACGTAGCGATTGACCTAGATGACCTTGAAGCCCCACCCTCTCCGCAGAATGTAGCGGGAGCAGTCAACATTTTTGAGTTGATGTATTCCCACCGCAAGCGCCATCTATTCATCCCAGCCGAAACCGGAGCAGGCAAAACAACCTTGCTGCTGGGCGCGATCGACTGGGGGCATAGACAGTTCCAGGGACAAATTGAATTCTTTGGCTCGACGGCTAAAGTTTCCCCCTGGTTAGGGCTAGAGGAGCAACCCGCAGAGGATGGCAAGCCACGTATCCTGACGATCAATCCAGATCAGCCAGAGACGATCCTGCCCCTTGTGTCACGACTCAATTGGCTGCGGCGACGACTCCGTAAACGGGGGGAACAACGTTTGCTGTGCGAGCAACAGAACAAGCCCTATCGTCCCTGTCGCAATGTCGTTGTGTTGGAGGAGTGGAACGAAACGCTGGCGACTGCCCTGCGGTACGATCGCGCCTTCAATGCGGCACGCGATAAAGAGACTCCCGTATCCACGGTTTACGCCAACTTGGTAGATGCCGTTGAATCGTTTGCCCGATTGGGGCGGGAAGACGAAATGGCGATCTGGATTTTTGCTCAGGATCACCAGGTACAGAATGCTGCCATCAACACGGGCTATCGCAAGAACTTTGGCTTTGTCGTTCCGGGTCGAGCTAACGGCGGCATGGCGGGATTAGAAGATGCCTTTCTAGGCAAGTCCCCGATCGTCGCTGCT
>DATNQR010000495.1:0-9349 GCA_036703905.1 Thermosynechococcaceae cyanobacterium | reverse complement strand
TTGGAGAAAATTGCAGCAGAAGAATCCTATTCCCAACATCAACGTCTGGCAGTGGCAAAAGCTTTGGTGACGACGATCGGCAACCTGCGCTTTGGGCCAGAAGTAGGCGTGACTAAGGCAAAGCTTGATGCGCCTGTGGTTGAGTCCTGGCTCAAAGCAGTAACTAGAATGGTCGAGGATTTGAACCAATTTCAAAGCCTGCAAGCTACGCCGGGAAGTGTAGTTCAAGCCGATGCCCGACAGATTTTGCAGGTTCTAGAGCCAAGTTCCATTGACGCTGTGATTACGTCGCCACCCTACCCTAATGAGAAAGACTACACTCGCACCACGCGCCTAGAATCTGTTCTGCTGGGCTTCATTCACAACAAAGCAGAACTGAGGGCTTTCAAAGAAGGGTTGATGCGCTCCAATACGCGCAATGTTTTCAAGGCAGACACCGATGATGTGTGGGTATCGCGGCATCCAGAAATTCAGCGTATTGCCCAAGAAATTGAGGATCGCCGCATTCAACTAGGCAAAACAAGCGGATTTGAACGTCTCTACCATCGAGCGACTAAACTGTATTTTGGCGGCATGGCAAAGCATCTAGCAGATCTACGATCGATCCTCCGGCCGGGCGCAAAATTAGCTTATGTTGTAGGCGATCAAAAATCCTACTTGCAAGTCATGATTCGCACTGGCGAACTGTTAGGAGAAATTGCGGTAGGTCTGGGTTATGAATTAATAGAGATTGATTTGTTTCGCACCCGTTTGGCCACGGCGACTGGAGAGCAGATGCGGGAGGAAACCGTCATTCTAAGGTGGTCGGGGAAAATGCCAACGACTGCTTATCCCTACAGCGATCGACCTCTATAGCTCCCTAAGAAATTTTGAGCGATCGCCCCACCGCAGCTACCCCAAAAACGATACAGTCCCAAAAACGATACAGTGGAGCTGCTGTATTACAGATTGTTGCAGTGAATTCTGTCTCTAAGTCCAAACCTCGATCGCTTCAATCTTGGCCCACCAAAATCTTTCATTGGGTCAACATCGTGAGCCTGACGCTGATGCTGACCAGTGGGCTGCAAATCTACAACGCAAATCCAGTGTTTGGGGGTCGATCGGGATGGCACATTCCTCCGATCGGACTTCTGGGCGGCTGGCTAGCGGGTGGGCGACACTGGCACTTTGCGGCAATGTGGTTTTTCTCGCTGAACTTGCTGTGGTTTGGCGTGTACGTGCTGCTGACCCGACGCTGGCAACACCGCTACGTGGGGAACAACGACCTGAAAGCCTTGCAGCAGAGCCATAACCCCAAACGGCGAGGATATGCGTGGCATCGGCTTGTATACACCTCCATCATTCCCATCCTGCTGCTGGCGTTGTTTAGCGGCATTGGAATGTATAAGCCCGCGCAGTTTCCCTGGATTGTGGATTGCTTCGGCGATTGGTTTGCGCTGCGGGTGGTGCATTTTTCAACTGTGCCTGCGGTAATTGTGTTTGCGATCGCCCATTCCTGGCTGTCTCTGCGGGTCGGCGGTGATCGACTGGTGAGTTCAATGTTCTTAGATCATGAGGCATAGGCGGGATGGAACCAGATGAAGTATCACCAGAAGTAACGCCAGAGGAACTGACGCGGCGGAGCTTTCTGCGAATCTTGGGCTACTCAGCCGGAAGTGTACTGGTGGGAAGCTCTGTGCTGACCCTGGCGGAAGGAATGGCAGGTAGGCTGTTCGAGCCGTTGAATCAGAACGTAGAGGAATTGCTGTTGCGTCCTCAAAAGCTTGTGCCGGAGCTTCCCGTGAGCGCGATCGAGCCAGAAGCGCTGCTAGTCAACACCTTTCGGTTCACCCCTAACCTTGATCCAGCTACGTTTCGGCTGGCGATCGATGGCGAAGTCAACAATCCCCTCAGCCTCAGCTTGACCGACCTGCACAATCTACCGTTGACCTCAATGGTGATGCGTCATGTCTGTGTGGAGGGTTGGGCGGCGATCGTCCAGTGGGGCGGTGTGCAGCTGCGGGAGCTGGCCCGCCTGTCCCAACCAAAACCCGGTGTCCGCTACGTCTACTTTCAATCCGCCGATGGCTACTACGAAAGCTGGGATCTGGCTTCGGTGCTGCATCCCCAGTCCTTGTTGGCCTACGAGAAAAACGGCAGTCCACTTCCAGTAGACAATGGCGCACCCTTGCGTCTGGCTGCACCCATCAAGCTTGGCTACAAGTTGAGCAAATGGGTAACTCGCGTTACCTTCGTAAGCGATTTGCAGCCGCGTAAGGGCTACTGGGAAGATCAAGGCTACGAGTGGTTTGCGGGCCTTTAGATTCAGGACTCAGCCTCAGCCAGCCGGGGCCCTGATCCAAAAACAAGCTTAAGTCCGGCTCCCCTCCTCCAGAGCCGCACCATACTGGACGACAAACCCTTTGAAACGTTGCAGAGGACGCTACCGTGACCGCAAGACATGGAGACACCGTTAAAGTTCACTACACGGGCAAACTAGACGACGGAACCGTGTTCGATTCCTCCAGCGATCAAGAGCCGCTAGAGTTCACGATCGGCGAAGGCGCAATCATTCCTGGCTTCGAGCGAGCCGTCATCGGCATGAATCCGGGCGACTCCAAAACCGAGCGTATCCCCAACGAACAAGCCTACGGCCCGCACCTGGAAGAAATGGTGGTGGTGGTCGATCGTCAGCAAATGCCGCCAGAACTGGAACCCTCTATCGGTCAGCAACTTGAGGTGCAGCAACCCTCCGGGCAGGTGATTCCTGTGGTAGTCACTGACCTCTCCGATCAGGCTGTCACTCTGGATGCTAACCATCCTCTGGCAGGTGAAACTCTAATCTTTGACATCAACCTGGTGGAGATTGTTTAAAGCTCATTTAGGCTAGAGGTCTTAGCTCGATCGCGGCTCATAAATTCCCGCAGAGCTTCCAGGTAGCGATCACCCCCCACTTCTGCCACGTCGTTATGCCGTCCGTTCTCCACGAAGTATCGCCACTTGGGTTGAGGAGTGGCGTCATAAAGCTGATCACTCATGCTGGGAGGAATATAGCCGTCTGCTGCACCGTGGAGATACAGCACGGGCAAGCGTAGCGATCGCACTTTTTGGAGCGAGTCAAAGCGCTGGGTCAACAGCAGATCGATCGGAAACATCCAGTAGTGCCCCAACTGGTCTACCATTGCCCGCATCCTCGTGAAGCTGCTTTGTACAATCAATCCTGCCGCCTCAGGATGGCGCAGGGCTAGATCGATCGCGATCGCCCCGCCCAAAGAATGCCCAAACAGAAAGACCTGCTCCGGCGGGACTCTGCGGCTTTGAGTCAGGTAATTCCACTGGGCCTCTGCATCCTGGTAGAGGCGGGTTTCGGTAGGAAAGTCGCCTTCGCTCCATCCATAGCCGCGATAGTCCACCAGCAGCACCGTGTAGTTCAACTGGTGAAACCGCCGCACCTGACCCAGATTTGCCCCTACGTTGTAGCCATTGCCGTGCAGATGCAGCACCACACCACGGGGGGCCGCCGCCGGAATCCACCAGCCATGCATTTTCTCGGTCTTGCCGCCTGCTGTGCCGTCGCGTGTCGTCACGGGAACCCAAACGTCTTCGTAGTTCAGGTTCAGGTCGGCCGGGGTAGACTCGATCGTCCGGGTGGGAAAGAACATAAAGTGTGCCTGCCGCAGCCGTAAAAACAGGCAAACTGTCAGGTAGGCGATCGCGGCAAATAGCCCGATGCCCGTGAAGAGTTTCCAAAAAAACACCGAATAACCTCGCGAAATGCTCACGATTCTCAACTGAAAGAAAGGATTCTGCTATCAGAAGTCGGGGTTCAATTGCGCCTTCTGACAACTCCTGAGCGCTCAACTACTGGTACTGCAAACACGCTAAACTAACCCATTAGCGCCTCGAATTGGTGAACTAACCCGGAGTCATGAGTACAGTTCTAATTGTGGACGATAGCCTAACTGTGCGGCAGATGCTCTCGGATCAACTTCGACGCAGTGGCTTTGATGTGGTTGAAGCATCAGACGGGGAAGAGGCGATCGCTAAAATCAAAGCCTCCAGCCCTGACTTGGTGGTGACAGACATCGTTATGCCGCGCAAAAATGGCTATGAACTCTGTCGCTGGATCAAATCTGACCCCAGCACAAAAGATATTCCTGTAGTGCTGTGTACCAGCAAAAGCGAAGAATTTGATGTCTACTGGGGCATGAAGCAAGGAGCCGATGCCTACATCACCAAGCCTTACCATCCGCCCGATCTGCTGACCGCAGTCAAGCGGCTACTGCGCGCTCCGAGGGGCTAGAGTGGGCTTGATCTTCGATCGCCTTTCCCTTAAGAAGCTACCGTATGTACATCACCCAATCCTATGATGGTTGCAACCCCTAGAGATCTGCTCGCACTCCTTGAGAGGAACCGGGAAGTCTCCAGGCTCTCGCACCGAAGTTGAATCTTAAAACAGACCCTCGTCTCTCAGACCCTTCCACACCATCGATCGTCCTTCTGCCTTCAAGGAGTCCGCAGTATTTATGGATTACGTCATTCCTGAGCTTGACATGATTAGCCGCCAGTTGACGGGTCTAGAGCGACCGAAAAAGGCCAAAATGCTCGTGGTCGATGACGAACCCGACAACCTAGATTTGCTGTATCGCACCTTCCGGCGAGATTTTCAAGTCCTCAAGGCCGAGAGCGGTGTTCATGCGCTGGAAGTGCTGTCGCAGGAGGGGGAAGTGGCAGTGATCATTTCTGACCAGCGGATGCCAGAAATGAAGGGAACCGAGTTCCTCAGCCGCACCGTGCCCCAGTTTCCCGACACGATGCGGATTATCCTGACGGGCTTTACCGATGTGGAAGATTTGGTAGAAGCCATTAATTCTGGACAGGTATACCGCTACATTACTAAACCATGGGACCCCAACGAACTAAAAGTGGTGGTGCAACGGGCCGCCGAAACCTACGAACTGCTGAAGCAGCGCACTGAAGAACTGCGCCGATCGCAGGCTCAAATTCACCTCCTGGCCACGATCGTTCAAATCGCCCAAGAATCTGATGGAATGGAAGCCAGCTTGCAGGCGATCGCCAGAGTGGTGGGCAAGAGCGTTGAAGCCGATGGCTGCATCCTGCAAAGCGTTGAAAGCAATGCTCTAGCTGCTGCTCAGGGCATTTATGGGGCGGAGGGGCGCGAAATTGTAAACTGGCTCAACCAAGATCCCCTCGTGCAGGAAGCGATCGTCTCTCAGAGAATCCAAGCCGCCGTCAACATTTCTGCTGAGGGCGATCGCTCTGCCCCAGACTACTACAGTAGCTCTGGAACCCAGGCGCACTTACTGTTCCCGATCGTCTACCGTAAGCAAGTTGCCGCCCTGTTGTCTCTGCAATGGAAACAAGCTTGCTCCCTACGGGAAGATGAGATCATGCTGCTTCACCTAGCGGCGCAGCAAGTTGCTCTGGCCTTGGCGTGTTCTCGCCCCTCTTGAGAAGGGTAGCCTCGCCGCAAACCGACGATCGGTAGGCGGTCATGACTAAACACGCTTCAGATCCCTAGCATCTTTGATGATGTGGCTGTAGACAGGCACTTAGGACGTTGGGCTTGAAGGGGGTGTAAGGGCAGGCCCAACCAGGGGTTCCACCTCTGCACCCCGTCCTAACCCATGAGGCTATGGCTACATCAGGAACTAACTCTTTCGCTAGTGCTGCCTACCGGGGGGGCTTCGGTGCGGAGTACTGGCTTAGAACTTCCTGCCCCCAACGCACCAAAGTTTCTGAACCTTCCATCAGTAGCAGATAGCGTCCTTGACGCAGGTGATGGTGGTAAACGCTGACCGCGTTGCCTTCTCCCCAGAAGGCGATTACCGCGCCCACGATCGCCCCACAAAGGCCGCTCAGAACCCCAGTTAGCCCCACCAGCAGCACTAGGTTTGTCTCGAGCCGCGAGACTAGCCCTGCCGCCAAACTCAGCAAGCACCCCATCAAAGCCGCATTCACGGCCAGGCTGCGCGATCGAGTCAGAGCAATCTGCATTGGCTTCCGCAAGCCAACGCTCTCTGGGCTACTGTAGCCCTCCCCCACGATGGCTAGATGCTCTGGAGAAATGCCGTGATAGTGCAGCAGACGATAGGCCTGAAACGCGATCGCCTCATTGGACAACACCACAACGGCAGTGTGGCTGGAGCGACGGTTAGGTAAGCTCCATCTCAGGTAATGTGCAATAGTCACAGGTGTTGTGGAGTAGCGAGACTAAGATTGCCAATGGCATTCTAACGCCCCTCTCTGCATTACAGAATCCAATGGAAGGGGTAATTCTCAAGAAATCAGCGTGGATTAGTTTAGTAGGATCTACGCGATCGAGGCTTGAAACCCTGATTTCCTAGCCCTCTTTGAAAAAGGGGAAACCACAAAAGTGGCTTTATAAGGGGGTTAGAGATCTCTTCCGCGTAGATCCGATCTAGATTGTTCATCGTCTGGGGTGGTTTAATCCTGACTGGCAATTCCCAAGTGAGTAATAACACAGTAGGCAGTCATCTAATCTGTCAGTCAGATCTGCAAGTCAGATGACTGCGGATTAGTCCCGCTACCTGGGCACTATTGGTTAGGATGGAGGTCAACAGGGTGAGTCTACTGTCGCGTTGGGTTGAGAAAAGCGATCGCTGTGATAGCGATCGTCGCTGCACTGTCAAAGGCTGAGATCTAGGTTTGTGAGTGTCTGTGAGTAAATCTGGGCGTAACACGCAACCAGCGCGACCCCTAGCAGTTCTAACTGATTCCATGGATCTTTCCAGTCTCTTTTCCATCGGTTGCTGGGTAAGCGCGTTTGAGCAGCCGTGGGATTTTCATGAACCATCAGGTCACAAGTCATCAGGCGTAAGTCATCAGGACGGTGCTGAGATCTATAGTGCTAAATCTCATAGTGCTAAATTTCTCAATGGCAGGGTTTTGCTTACCCCACTTCAACGCTGTACTGTTCCCGCTTCTTTTCTTCAGGACGAACAGCTTACATGACGGATTTCCGGCTCAAGCTTAAAAAAATTGCGAGGGGCAGCCGTCGGTTGGTGACGGGGGTTTTCACCCATCCGGCCATGCTCTCCGGTGTGCTGGTGGCTGGCTTGGTGCTGGGACTGCGCCATGCGGGAGGTTTGCAGCCGCTAGAACTGTTGGCCTATGACCAGATGATGCGCCTGCGATCGGAAGTGGAGCAAGACAAACGCTTACTCATCGTGGCGATCACCGAGGAAGATATTCAGCGCCAGAATCGCTATCCCATTTCTGATGAAGTGGTGGCAAAGCTAATCGCCAAGCTGCAACAGTACCAGCCGCGAGTCATTGGGTTAGATATTTACCGCGATGTACCGCAGATGCCAGGCAACGCTGAGTTGTTGCAGCAGCTTCAAGCCGTCAACGTGACGACAGTGATGCTGCTTGGCGATGCTGAGAATGGTGGGGTAGCTGCTCCCAAAGGGGTGACTCCTGAGCGGATCGGGTTCAGTGATTTGCTGGTTGATCCTGATGCCGTAGTGCGCCGAAATCTGCTCTTTGCTCGTACTCCTACCGAATCGTTCTACTCATTTGCCCTGCGATCGAGTGTCATCTACCTGGCTAAGGAAAATCAATCGCTGCAAGTGCAACCGGAGTTTCTTCAAATTGGCAGCGCTAATTTTCGGCCCCTCAATCATAATTCCGGCGGCTATCACGGTTTGGATGCTCGGGGCTATCAAATTTTGCTCAACTACCGCTCCAATACGGTCGCCCGCCAGGTAACGCTAACCCAGTTGCTCAATGGCGAGGTGAAGCCGGAATGGGTGAAGGACAAGCTGGTTCTAATCGGCACAACGGCTCCCAGCGCTAAGGATCTGTTCCTGACTCCGCTTAACCTGTCGGCAGACAAAAGCCCCAAAACCCCCGGTGTGATCGTTCATGCTCAGATCATCAGCCAGATTCTTAGCACAGTGCTGGATGGACGATCGCAAATCTGGTACTGGACGGAACCCCTGGAGGGGCTGTGGATTTTTGGCTGGGCGCTGGTGGGAGGAGGCATTGCCTGGCGACTCCGCCATCCTCTCTCTCTGGGCACGGCCAATGCTCTGGGGCTGGGCGGCTTATTCGCGGTTTGTCTGGGACTGTTCAGTCAGGGGGGCTGGGTTCCGTTTGTGCCGGCCGCCATCGCCTTGGTCATAACAGGAGTGGGTGTGGTGGTCTACCGCCTACTCCACGATGCGTTTCATGATGAGTTGACGGGCTTTCCCAATCGGGCCCTGTTCATCAATCAGCTTCAGTGGACGGTGACTCGTCGATTGGGGCTAGCGGGAGTTCAGCGATCGCTGCTCAGCCGGCGGTGGGAAGAAGAGGAGGAGGAAACAGAAGCGGCAGCGATCGCGGTGCTGTTCCTGGGACTGGATAGCTTCAAGGCGATCAACGACAGCTTTGGGCATCGTCTGGGCGATCAGTTGCTCATAGCGACAGCCCGGCGGCTGAAAGCTTGCCTGCACGCCAGCGACCAGATTGCCCGGGTGGGCGGCGATGAGTTCGCAATTTTGCGGCGCACCGTTAAAGACCCTGAAGAGGTGACGCAACTAGCCGATCGGCTGCAAAAGCAGTTAACCTTACCGTTTCGCCTGAGCGGGCAGGAAATTTTCACCTCTGCCAGCGTGGGCATTGTCCTCGATCGGGGCGACTCTGACCACCAACCAGAGGATATTTTGCGAGATGCTCACACTGCTCTCAACCGCGCCAAAGCTTCAGGCAAAGCCCGCAACGAGGTTTTTGTAACCGGGATGCGAGTGCAGGTGATGACGCGACTGAAGCTGGAAACCGACCTGCGGCACGCAGTCGAGCGCCAGGAATTCCAACTCTACTACCAGCCGATGATTGCGCTGGAAACAGGGAAGGTCGCTGGGTTTGAGGCTCTGGTGCGCTGGCAGCATCCCCATCGTGGCTTTGTTCCGCCTGCTGAGTTTATCCCCATTGCTGAGGAGACTGATTTGATTCTGCCCCTTGGTCAGTGGGTGATCCGCGAAGCCTGCTGCCAGTTGCGCCTCTGGCAAGAGCAGTTCCCCCAAGACCCGCCGCTACTGGTAAGCGTTAATCTCTCAGGCAAGCAGTTTTCCCAACCGGATCTCGTGGAGCAGATTGAGCAAACTCTGGAAGAAACGGGGCTGCATGGGCGGAACCTGAAGCTGGAGATCACCGAGGGCATTGCGATGACTGATGTGGAAGCGACGATCGCCCTGTTGCTCCGCCTCAAAGCCCTCGACCTTCAGCTCAGCATCGACGACTTCGGCACGGGCTACTCTTCCCTCAGCTACCTGCATCGCTTTCCCACCAACACCATCAAGGTCGATCGCTCCTTCGTCAGTCAGATGGGCTACAAGTCTGAAGA
>DATNQR010000494.1:0-4010 GCA_036703905.1 Thermosynechococcaceae cyanobacterium | reverse complement strand
GACTTTCATCGTTCCTCTAAGTTGTATACGGCCTGTACAGACTTTATGCCCTCTAGTTTAGCGCTGACTCGCAACCATCTATGTGTATGGATGGTTGCGAACAACTGTGTCCCGAACAACTCATCATTGCGATCGTTGCTTACCATCCACCCGCCAAGTATTTCAGTGCTTAGGCAATGCTGGAGAAGCGCGATTGTTCCCTGAAACTTGAACAACTCAGCTGTCAAGCAGATTACAGAGAGGCAGACAACTCAGCAAAATTAGGCATGATGGAGTTTTATCCTTGTGTGCTGGAGGGGAGCGATGCCACTGCCGAATTTTTCTCAGCCTGACGTAATCCTGCCCTTTGCCGATCGCCATGCAGCAGGCGAAAAGCTGGCCCAGGCTGTTCTAGAGGCGATGAGAGAAATGCCGGAGTCTGTTCCCTGTCGGGTTTATGCTTTGCCCAGAGGCGGACTACCCATTGCTGCCCCGATCGCGCAGAGCCTCAACTGTCCGCTAGACATTGTGGTGGCCAAGAAAATCACCCGCTTAGAGAACAGTGAACTAGCGATCGGGGCAGTCACCGCAGACGGGCACGTTGTCTGGTCGCCTTCGGCTGAAACCGACAAAACTACCCAGCAGGACGCGGCCCTCCGGGCTGCTCAGATCCAGGCCCAGGCTCAACTCAATCAGCTTGCGCCCGTCAGTCCGCGCTTCAGTGCCCAAGGCGCGATCGCGCTCTTGGTAGACGATGGCATTGCTACGGGGATGACAATGGCGGCGGCAGTTCAAGCAGTCCGATCGCAAGCTCCTCTAGCAGTCTGGATCTGTGCGCCCGTTGCCCCATTGGATTTGCTGCCCTATCTTCACGAGCTGAGCGATCGTGTGGTGCTTCTAGCTACCCCTTCACCGTTCTACAGCGTCAGTCGCTTCTACAAAGAATTTCCCCAGGTCAGCACCGAAACCGCCGCCACTTACCTGCAACAGCAGAACCCAGGCGAATGATTTCTGCATGAAGTAACGTGCGATCGATCTTCCCGCGAAGCCTCTGCTCCTACCTGGATCATTTGCATCCTTTGCTGTGTCTGCGACGCCGCAAAAATGTTGGGTAATCCCTCCCAAAGCCAGTAGCGAGTTTGTCTACTACATATTTGGCTACCGTATAAAATAAAGGATGTTTTGAGTAGCTACACGCGCTAATCACATTAGGCAAGCTCGTCAAGCGAACCTCCAAACAGCAAAGTTGAGGTTCATTGGCATCGTGACATCACAAAAGTTAAAAAATGGTTATCATTGGGGCAGAGACACTTCACTTCACTCATCGCACTTGTTCAAGTTAGTTAGCCAACTGCTCCCCTACGCATCCTGAGTGTCAGGAGGGGAGCGGTTGGCGTTTTTGTTGCCTGGTTTTTGATTGTCTCAATTGTGTCGTTCTAGTATTTAGGAGTTGTATGAACCGAAAATCCATTGACCGTCGATCGCAATCTACTCGTAGGCTCGATCGTGGCGCTCCCCTCAATCGCCGCGACTCCGGATCGTTCCCCCGCGAAAGCCTCAGCCAGAAATGGAACGAACTCCGCACCTCTTACCCAGAAGAATCCGGTGCGCTGAATGAATTCACCCGCCTAATCGAACGCAATGCACCTTTGCAAACCCACACTGCTCTAGTGCTGATGTATGGGCCTTTCCAGGCAGAGATGCAGTCGGACAAAGAGATAGGAGTGGCTTCTTGGCTGCGAGAATGCGTCAGCAGACACGGATTACCCAGCTTGGTACGATTCGATTACCGTCGCCGCGCTCAGATCTTCCGCCGCGACCAGTTGCAATCCTGGCTGGAACCGATGACCTCCAAACTTTCTTGACCTCAGCCAACTCTGGAACCCTAGCAAAGATGATGTTCCAGACCCCTTAGATCAATCAAATCTTGTAGTTGTAGTTAGTCTTCTGGAAACACCTAGGCGGGAAGACTTCGATTCTTGCGGAGCGACTTGAGTTCTGGTTTCTTTTGCATCTGAATCTTTTGCTGAACGGAGTCGCAAGATGCAGATTAAGCAGAGTGCAGGATGCAGATTAAACAGAGCGCAGGATGCAGATCTGCTCTAGCTCTCTGCCAGTCAACCACGCAACGTTCAAAGCAGTGCCTCCGCAGACAGATTACAATTGAGGCAGGCACGAGCTTTGGAAAACTTCACGGTGTAACTGCATTGATCTCTGAAGGCTTGGCTAATCTGGCTTCGATTCCCTTCCAGTTTGACTCGATCGAGTCAGCCCTAATTGACCTGAAAGCGGGGCGGGCGATCGTGGTTGTGGATGACGAAAACCGCGAGAACGAAGGAGACCTTATCTGTGCAGCCCAGTTTGCTACACCGGATTTGATTAACTTCATGGCGGTGTATGCGCGAGGGTTGATCTGCCTGTCCATGACGGGGGCACGGCTGGATGAACTGGATCTGCCTCTGATGGTGAGCAACAACACCGACAGTAACCAGACTGCTTTCACCGTCAGCATTGATGCTTCCCCTAGCGAGGGTGTGACCACAGGAATTTCGGCAGAAGACCGGGCCCGCACGATTCAGGTAGCGCTGAATCCTGCGACTCGTCCCTTTGATTTACGTCGACCGGGTCATGTGTTTCCGTTGCGATCGCGGGATGGCGGCGTACTGAAACGAGCCGGGCACACCGAAGCGGCAGTAGATCTGGCTCGCATGGCGGGGCTGTACCCAGCAGGGATCATCTGCGAAATTCAGAATTCCGATGGCTCAATGGCACGACTGCCGGAATTAGTGGAGTATGCCAAAACCCATCGCCTACGGATCATCAACATTGCCGACCTGATTAGCTATCGGCTCCAGCACGAGCGATTCATCAGTCGGGAAACCGTGGCGGATTTGCCCTCAAAGTTTGGGCAGTTCAAAATCTACGGCTACCGCAATTCTTTGGATAATGCAGAACACGTCGCGATCGTCAAAGGCGACCCTGCCACTTTCAAAGACCAGCCAGTAATGGTGCGCGTCCATTCCGAGTGCCTTACCGGAGATGCCCTCGGTTCCCTGCGCTGCGACTGTCGGATGCAGCTTCAAGCAGCCCTAAAGATGATCGAGAATGCGGGTCAGGGCGTGGTTGTGTACCTGAAACAAGAAGGGCGCGGCATTGGCCTGATCAACAAACTCAAAGCTTACTCTCTGCAAGACATTGGATTGGATACCGTGGAGGCCAACGAGCGGCTGGGTTTTCCGGCTGACCTGCGGGATTACGGTGTGGGGGCGCAGATTCTTAACGATCTGGGGGTGAAGAAAATTCGCCTAGTAACAAACAATCCTCGCAAGATTGCCGGGATCAAAGGCTACGGGCTAGAAATGGTCGATCGCGTCCCCCTCCTGATCGAAGCCACTGCCTACAACGCTGACTATCTGACTACCAAAGCCGAAAAGCTGGGTCACTGGATGCTGCGGACTTACCTAGTGACCATCGCCCTTCACTGGCAAGACGAACCGCTCTCGATCAGCGATCGCTACGATCGGCTAGAAAAAGTGCGCTACTTGGCCAAGCTTCACGATTTCTCGTTGCAGGAAGAAGTGCGTCCGGTGGCGGCAGCTTTGTTTGAGGGTTCCTCCTTAATCGTCCATCTCGGCTTTGAACAAACTCTGGTTGGCACAGCCGACTGGTATCACAATTCTCAGCATCCCTACGGTCAGGCGATCGGCGAAATCCTGGATCACCTCACCACTCTGCCCCAACTGCAAACCCTAGAATTCTTAATTGCGCCAGGGACAGATCCCCTCACGGGATTGCAGGTGCAGATCGATCGCTATCCCTTGCCTGCTGGTCAGAGTCCTTCCTCTGTGTGCTTGCACAAGGCAGGCCCTTTGCAAACCCAAGTGATTTACCACTTCTCGGCTTAAAGCTCCTCGGTCTGGTGCTTCTCAAAGCTGTAACAGCTTGAGATCAAACTTGCTGTAACGCGGCTGCTACTTGTTGGGCGCTGGCGTAACGTTCTTCTGGGCGGGGATGGGTTAGCTTACGCACGA
>DATNQR010000493.1:0-5005 GCA_036703905.1 Thermosynechococcaceae cyanobacterium | reverse complement strand
TTTGCGGGTCAGGTTGCCATTACGGGCAACCCATTGCTGATTCCGTTTGATCTGTACGATCATCCCAACTCCCAAACCTCCAAAGAAACTGATGCCAAAACAGGCTACCGAACGTGCAGTTTGCTGTGTATGCCCGTGTTCAACGCTGATCACGAATTGATTGGCGTAACGCAACTCGTGAACAAACAGCGCCAAGGCGACTTTCCGCTCTACGACCCCGCCAATCACCCAGAAGCGCCGGAGTGCTGGAAAGCCAGCTTCAATCGCACTGATCAGGAATTCATGGCCACGTTCAACATTCAGGCAGGTGTGGCGCTTCAGAATGCCAAGCTGTTTGAGACGGTGAAGCAGCAGGAGCAAATGCAGCGAGACATTCTGCGATCGCTCAGCAATGGCGTAATCTCCACCGACAAAAACGGCTGCATTCTGGCCGCCAACGAAAGCGCCAGGGAATTGCTCGGTCTAAACGAGTACGAATCCCTTGAGGGTTTACCGATCGAAGAGCTGGTGAAAATCCGCAAAGGCGATTTTCGTAAGTGGTTCCACACTGCGCTTGTGGCCCAGGAGGACAAGAGCCGCCGCCAGTACTATCCTGATTAGACTTTAGAAACCGCGAAAGGCCCCGACGAAGAACACAGCATCAACCTTTCCATCAACACAATGTCCGATGCCAATGACAGCACTAGAGTCTCTGGTGTGCTGGTGGTAATGGACGACATCAGCGACGAAAAACGGCTGAAAAGCACGATGTACCGCTATATGACCCAAGAGCTTGCCGAGCAGCTTTTGGAAGATCCAGAAGCCGCCAAAATGGGCGGGGCCCGGAAAGATGTATCGGTGCTGTTCTCTGACATCCGCGGCTACACCACCATCACTGAGAGCCTGGAAGCCGAAGAAGTGGTGGAAATGCTCAACCGCTACTTTGAACTGATGGTGGATGCGGTGTTTGAGCATAAGGGAACTCTGGACAAATACATCGGCGACGCGATCATGGCGGTGTTTGGCTCTCCGTTGAAGCTAGAAGACCACGCTTGGAAAGCAGTGCAAACTGCTGTAGAAATGCGCCGTCGCCTGGAAGGGTTCAACGTAGATTGGATAAAGCAACACACCGACCCCATTAGCATCGGCATTGGCATCAACTCCGATACGGTGATTAGCGGCAACATTGGCTCCAGCAAGCGAATGGAGTTCACGGCGATCGGTGATGGCGTGAACCTCGGCTCCCGTCTGGAAGGAGCCAGCAAGCAGTACGGCACAGATATCGTGATCAGTGAAACAACCTATGGGCCGTGCAAAGATCTAATCTGGGCGCGGGAACTGGACTACATCCGAGTCAAGGGCAAGTCTAAGCCTGTGGCTGTGTATGAACTGGTGGGGCTGAGAGCTGAACCTGTCCCTGATCACCAGAAGAAAATCATCGACCACTACGGTAAAGGTCTAAAGTTCTACCGCGATCGAGAGTTTCCCCTGGCCCTAGCGGAGTTCGGTACTGTCCTGAGCTTGAACAAGCAGGACAAAGCAGCTACCCTGCACCTGCAACGCTGCCAGCACTGGCTTCAAAATCCTCCCCCAGATGACTGGGACGGCTCTTGGGCGCTGACCGAGAAGTAGTTCTACCCTGGTAGAAGCCTGACTCGTAGAGTCCTGACTTACAGAAACCTAGCTGAGCGCCCCGCTTGCTGACTCCTCCATCGACTGCATCAAACTAATCAGCAGTTGGAGGACATCAACCAGTCTCGCAATCACCTCAATCAGAGGGACTGTGGGTAGTCCGTTTGATCGATCGCTAGCGATCGTTGAGTTTCGCTCCATCAGAACTGTGAGTCATTGGTTCAGGCTGTCTATGATGGCAATGACGTTGCTATGGGAGAAGAGAGATGAATCTGGTTTTACTGCTAGCCGCGATCGTCGTTTCCTTTCTGGTCTTTACCTGGCTGGTCAAAGTGCTGAAGGCAACGATCGGCACGGCGATTCTGGTTGCGGCGATCGTCTTGGGTGTGCAACTGCTGATCGGGATTGGGCCCGGACAAATCTGGCAACAGGTGAGCCAGTTCTTTCAGGCGATCGGTCAGGCTGTTTTTGGCCCTCGTTAAGCTTTACTGGGACAGCTTCACCAGCGCATCCTTGACTGTAGGCGGCAGTTGGCGCAGGATTTTCCCCTTTTCGCGATCGACTGCTACCAGCGTTACCTGAGCCGTTACAAACAGGGCAGTGGTATCTGATGATTCAATGCGGTAGTCCCAGTTGATTCGCACCCCTTCCATTGCCATCATCCGCGCTTTAACGATTGCAGTCGTACCCATCCGCACGGGTTGATGGTAGCGAATCGACATTTCCACCACGGGCAAATCGCAGCCCAGCGCCACCAAATCTGCAAACTCAATGCCGATCGATCTCAAACACTCCACCCGCGCTTCTTCCAGCCAGGAAATGTAGGAGCCGTGCCAGACGATGCCTGCATAATCTGTGTGGTGGGGATGAGCCCGCACGGGGTACTCAAACCATTGGGTTGAGGAAACCTGCAAAGAAGTTTGGATAGCTGCGATCGGGGGAAGTTGGGGAGTTGATGAATGATCCGTCATGCCAATGATCTAGAACGCTACTTCTAACGTTAATTCTTATAGCATTGATTGAATTTATTTGATGCCTCTTCAATCTCGATCGGCTCCCCCTAGAACTCGTCGTAGCAGTTCTCAGCGATTCGCAATACAGCTTCAACATCGTCCTAACCGAGTCGCCGACCTTCGCGGGCCAAGTAGGATTGTCATAACACCAGCAGAAGCGAGTTCTCACTAACTTTTCTTTACAGAATTGTGTAAATTTATGATGTTTTTAACTTTGCTGGTTAACCCATCTGAGAATAGGTACTGCTGATAAAAAAGCAGCTTTAGCGAATCCGCGATCGAGCAAGCTTCTCAGAAGTTGCTGGGAGCGATTGTTTTTCATTGCATCACAGAACCACTGCATCACAGAACTGCGTCAAGAAAGTGACGAGGCGAACGATGATAGAAAAAATTTTACTGGCTGACTCTGGTACAGGGCACTCAAAAGAAATGCTCGAAGCGCTGATGGAAATTCCCTCTATTCAGCGGGCCGCAGTAACGGTTCTCCACGTTGTTCCACCTCAGGTGACAGCAGACGCAATGACGGAGAAATGGGAGGAAGGCGGCAAAATGTTAGCGAGCGCCATTCAATCCCTCAAGCTTGACCCCGACCACGTCACCGCCATGCTGCGGCAGGGCGACCCGAAAGATGTGGTCTGCAAGGTGGCTGAAGAAATTGATAGCGATCTGATCATCATGGGATCGCGCGGGCTGAAGCGCTTGGTTTCGATCTTGGAGAACTCCGTCAGCCAGTACGTTTTCCAGCTTTCTTCACGTCCAATGCTGCTGGTTAAAGATGACATCTACGTGCGGAAGATCAACCGCGTGATGGTAGCGCTGGACAAATCTGAATCTGCCCAGCAGTGCTTGAAGCTGGCGCTATTTCTGCTGCGGGACATCAAAGGCGGGCAATTGGTTCTGGTGCGCGTCAATGCTGATTTGAGTGGGAAAACTGTGTCGGCAACAGGAGCAGAAGCCGATCGTGATCCAGTGCTTGCTCCAGCGATCGTCGAAGCCAAAAAGTACGGCATATCCCACCGGAGCATTGTCACTTCTGGCAAACCAGGCGAGGTAATTTGTCGGCTTGCAGAAGAAAACACGATCGATCTGCTGCTGCTGGGTTCCCCCGATCGTCGCCCCTCTATTGCTAAAGGATTGCCGGATCTCGATCGTCTGTTGGGATCTTCCCTCTCGGATTATGTCCGTGTCTATGCCAACTGCCCCGTGCTGCTGGCCCGCACCGCCGCCTAGGAAAAAACGCAAGTCGCCCTGGCTGACGATCTTCTGGGTCAGCCAGGGCGATTTTGCAATTTCAGCGATCGACAGTCGAAAGAAGGACAGTCGGAAGAAGTTGGAGCGCAATCGCTGACTCCAACTAAGGCGGCGATCGAACTCGATTAACCGCCTGCCGAAAATGTGACCATAACCGCTACGGACAGCAAGATCCCAGGGGACAACATCAACACCAACATCAGCAAATCATGAGTAGTCATAGAACTCTCCTATACTCCAAAGCGCCAGCTCAACTCTTCTTGTTGAACTCAAACCGAATCTACCTCCATGCTAGAGGCAGTAACCTGATTCTTCACCCCTGCAAGACTAGAGAAAAGCTGAAGCCTGGGCGATCGTCCTCTTGCACCCCAAAAAAGCCTGCCTACTTCCCGGCTTAACGCGACCGAGCAACATAGAATCGATAGGTGAACTGGTTGGTTGCGATCGCCCAAACACTCTATGCTGCTGATTTCCCATCTGTCTCTAGCGGTTTTCACTTCTCCAGGCCCTGTCCTGTGGGAGGGCGGCCCCCTCTCCATTCGCTGGTATGGATTGCTGATTGCTTCGGCGGTGCTGCTGGGGGTGAGCTTGTCCCAGACGTTGGCTGACCGACGCAAGGTGAATCCTGACCTGATCAGCGATCTGGCGATTTGGCTCGTCCTGGCTGCTATTCCTAGCGCTCGGCTTTACTACGTGCTGTTTCAGTGGCAAGACTATGTTCAGCATCCCGATCAAATCATTGCCATTTGGAACGGTGGAATTGCCATCCACGGAGCGATCTTGGGCGGCTTGGTCGCCAGCCTCATCTTCGCGCGGCTAAAGCGTATTTCCTTCTGGCAACTGGCTGATCTGGTTGCGCCATCGCTAATTTTGGGACAGGCGATCGGGCGGTGGGGCAACTTCTTCAACTCGGAAGCCTTTGGCGACCCAACCGATCTGCCCTGGAAACTCTACATTCCTCCCGATCGTCGGCCGCCCAACTATGCGGCGTTTGAGTATTTTCACCCCACCTTCTTGTACGAATCCCTCTGGAATTTGGGAGTGTTTATCCTGCTGCTGACACTGTTTTTTCAGGGACTGAAACCTAAGTCTAACCTCAAAACCGGAACGCTATTTCTGGTCTACCTGAT
>DATNQR010000492.1:0-7351 GCA_036703905.1 Thermosynechococcaceae cyanobacterium | reverse complement strand
AGCAGCGAGGGAAAGAACGAGTTGAAAAAATTCTAGATGCGGCGGCGGCTGTATTCGATGAGGTGGGCTACGACGCTGCAACCACGCATTTGATTGCAGCAAAGGCAGGAACAGCGATCGGCTCTCTCTATCAGTTCTTTCCTGATAAAGCCGCTATTTCCAATGCAATGGAGCTACGCCATATTGAGCGTGTAAAGTTGATGTACGCCGACGTAGAGGCATCAGGGCTAGTGCAACGACCGTTGCGTCAGATGATTCATGCCTTGGTGTCCGCCATAGCTAACCTCTTTGAACACCCAGTCTCACGGGTTATGTTCGTGCAATTCTATACGGCACGTCAAATCTTCCAGTCGATCGACGAAAGCATGACTCAAGAAGCCATCAACTTCTTGGCAAATCTCCTGACTCAGCGCAACCCGGCTTTGAGTCAAACCCAGTGCAGTCTGTTGGCTGAAGTCTGCGTTCATAGCAGCAATGCCATCATTCTGGCGGCCCTACGCAGTCCCGATCTTCAGCACCGTCAACGCTTGACCGAGCAGATTGAAGAACTGCTACTGTCATATTTGGAACCGTACATCGGGGATCACCTCTGCGGCAATGTAATGAAAGTAATGGTATGTCCCCATTGTCGTTCGCCAGAACTTTCAAAGAATGGGTATCGTCGGGGAAAGCAATGTTATCGCTGTAAGGATTGCGGCAAGCAGTTTGTAGAAGGTGGGCGATCGCTTAAGCGGTAGAACCAGATCCTGGATCATGCAAACTCCCATCGATCTTGCATGATCTACCCCCTTGAACTTTCAGTTGCCAACTTTCATGAGGGCTAGAAGCGATCCCCCATTCCTCCCGCGTCGCTCGAAAAAGCTCTGCCGCGTACCTCTGCCCAGTTTCCGCTGATGTGTGCCACTTCTCATCCTGAAGAATACGAGCGATCGCCATCAAGAGTGGCGCTGCCGTAGACCAAAATGTCCTGACCCTCCTGTTGCTTCAGTTTGTTGATTTCCTCCACAATGTTGTCTCTAATCAGCGCTGAGTTGTTCCACGCTTTAGCTGAGGAAACATGCAATCTGTCTCTTGTTATCACGATAACGTGATAACCCTGTCTCTTTATCGTGACTAAACCCTTCCCAGTTCTCCGGGAGGGGTTTTTTAATGCTTTATATCAACTCACAGGTTTCTCACAAGTTCCTCACATGAAAGCAACCTTTGAACAAACTTTGAACGCCGCCGCGATCCTGGGCAATCACGCCTATGAACGTGACGCGCTATTCAACGAGTTGTCACGGGAGCGTGGGGAAGCAGTGGAATACCGCACCTTCTACGGGTGGTGTCGGACGCTCAAGATCCCGTCCGGCTTACCTCTGTACAGTGCCGAGCAAGTACTACTGCTACTCACGCTCGTTTGGGCTAGATTTCGCAAGCGGTATAAGCACTTGAATCGCCAGTCCATCAAGGAGTTATCGAAAAACTATGCAAACCACAGAACTTATCGAGCGGCTTGAACAAGCAGGCGTAGATGATACGCCAAATCAGGTCTATAGACTGCTGCAAGATCTAGGACTTGAGGCAGCGCCCGAAGCCATTCAACCCGACGATGCCTTTGATCGCGTGGTTGAAGCTTTGACAAACCCCGAAACGGCTCCTACCCAGAAAAACGGTGGGAACAAAGCCAAATCCGCCGCGATCGCCAAAGCCCAAGCAGCCCAGCAAGCTGGAAAAGGCGCGATGGTCAAAGCGACCCAAGCAACAACCACAGCCAACCTTGCGGCGGCCCGCAAGCAAGGGAAGCAGTTATCCCAGGCGGGGGATCGGGCGATGGTCGAATCGTTCCTCACAGAACGGGCACGGGGAATGACTGAGTTTGCCTCCAGCTTGGTTGATATGGGGCAGACGATCGCTGAGATTGCTGACAAAGCCGAAGCAGAATTCGACGCAGAGGACAACGAATCGGATTTTTTGACAGTCGGCTCCGGCAGGTTCAGCCTACGCTAAGGCTGTTCAACGCACACCTCCACCTCTCTTCGCGTCTGGTGGAATCAGAAACCAAGACTCTGATGGTTCAACGGCTGGTCATGGGCTTCCTCATTGGAGGAACGATCGCCATGTCTGCCTCTGTTTTCGGCGGGTGGACACGCACCTTCAAATTGCCTGAGAGCTTGGTCATCGCTACGGCCGCCAGCGCTGGACTGCTCAACGTTGTTCGTAAGTAACCCACTCATTTATCAATCAGGAGATATTCCATGTTCGGACGAGTTGTAGAAGCAATGGTGGTAGGGGCAACGATCGCCATGTCTGCCTCTGTAATTTCTGGAGCGATTGGTGGGGCAACCCTGGGAGCCTCCGCGATCGCTGTCGCCGCTCTGGTCACGGGTGTCTACGCCGCCGTGGTTCCGACTCACACTCAACGCACCGTCTATGTCTACACCTAAGCCCCGACTTACTTCTGCATTAGGAGAACTGCTAATTGAAGCTGCGTCGATCGTCTGTACCACGGCTGCTCTAGTTGGGATTGTTGGACTGATCCGCACCGGGAACGTCCCCAGACTGATTTGGGAAGCCCAAGCCGTGTACTGGCCTTGTTTCGGAATCGCCTACGTCAGCCGTGTCTATCAGGACAAACAACCTCCTCTGCCGTGATGAAGAATCTACGCTCAACCTCTGTCCTCCCGCGTCTAATTCCTCCCTCTGCTGCCGTCAGCGTGGTGGTTGCCAGCGCTTTCATCGGATGCTCCCTCTGGCAAACCTATGAGCGCACCCAAGCTGAGTTTGCACTGTACCAGGCAGCGAGTATTCTAACCGACTCCAAGCTGACCCCTCCCCAGTTGCCTAGCCAGGATGCACCCAAGCAAAAGCAAATGGTCATCTCCCTGGAACAGACCAAAGTTGACGATCTGTTTGAATCCGCTCGGCAAGTTTCTCGCTCATCTTTCAACTTTGGATTGGGCGGGTCTATGGGACTGCTGCTCTATGTCAGCGCGACTTTCTGGATCGCCCAATGGGTCAAGAAAGATTTAGAAAACCGCTTGGGTTTGAACGTTTGGGGTGTGGACGACCGCTTTGAACCCCTTGATCGACTCCCCTAATCTCGCTAGAAACTTCTGACAACGCCAATTCCCCAGATGCAGCTACCGTCACCCCCGCTCTGAAAATTACAAGGACTCCCATGAAATCCCGTCGCCTTCTCCCCATTAGCCTGTCTGCCCTCAGCTTGATTCTGACCTGGTACGCCACGACCAATTTATTGCGGGGGGTCAATCTGGTTGAACTTGCTACTTTTCAGCGTGTTCACTACGGCGGGGAAACTGCCGTCAACGGGCGGCCCATTCCCTCGCCCCTAGTCGATGAAGTGGAGTCCATCATCAGTCGCACCTCAACGATTTCTATGTTGGGCGGTGGGATCGCTGGAGCCGCATCGGTGGGGCTGGTGGGAGTGATCGGTTTCTACTTGCGACCCCACAGACGGAAGACTGCCACCGAAGAACTGGTAGAGCAAGTCCTTCAGGAAGATCTAGCGGCTTTCAACTTCTGGAAACAGCTTCAGCACTCTCAAGCGGCACAACCGCTACCCAACAAACAACCCTCTACCACCGACCATCAGGTGCAGCCTTATGACATCTCCCACTGACGTTGATATTGATGAAGTTCTAGAGGATGAAATTTCTCCAGAACCTACCACTCGGCGCATCCAACGCCAACCCCGGACAGCAACGGAGGGCGCACCCAACCTAATTCAGTGGCAAGTCGGGGGCGTGGTGGGCTGGGTATGGCAACAAGTCCAGCGCTATCCCCGCTACTTGATCATCGGTGGTGGCAGCTTCTTAGTCCTACTGCTCTACCTGTCCCAGGCAAAAGGCCCCGAAGCGGACAAACAGATCCCTAACGCCAACGATGCCCGTAGTCTCCAGGCGTTCAAGGAGTCCGAAGAAATTAAGAAGTCGATGGAGGAGATCGATACCGAGCAAGAAATCCTCAACGATGCCCTGGATCAGGAGCGGCAACGGGCGGTCATCAAACTGGCTCAGGGATTCCGGTCGATCGCCACCTTCTACATGGCGAACCCAAACCATGTGTGCCGGGACAAGAGTGAAGTGGAGTGCCTGCGCTCCTTCCTGCCTAACCGCAGCCAGAAGTTAGAGGAAATATCAGACGGCAGAGCGTTCGGGCGCAATGCCAGTGCTGACCCCCGGCAGATGATCGACCCGATCACCTGGACAAGTTCAGAGGTGGAGCGCACTACTGCTATCCGATTGGCGATGGTGCTGGCAAAGCCGATCGAAACCCGGCGCAAGTGGGAACAGAACTGGATTAACCGCCAGTTTCCCCTGTTGAACATGGAGCTACCTGTCGAGGAACTGTCACCCCGCCCCGGACTGCTGGCGCGGCAACTCAAGCGGGTTGATGGGATGCAAGCCTCCTTGCTGCAAGGCTCTCAGGAAAACTACTACAAGCTGGAGCGGCAGCAAGCCCAAGCCCAGCAACGTTAACTCTTTCCCCCTCAAGAGGACAAATTGATGAGAACTCAATCTCGTCCAACCCGTGCTGTCGGCCCTCCCCTTGCAGAACTCAAGAGCGCGATCGACGAATATCTATCCCTAGCTGAACTCTTGCACTTGCTGAGTGTACTGACGCTTTGTGAAGCCTGGACTGCCGACGCAACCGAGGAAGAGGACTCAGACGATTATGGAGGGCTGGAGTCTGAAGCAGGTGACACGCCTCTTCAAACAGCCCTGCTGGGGTATCCCGTTGAAGTGAGCCAAGACGTTCAATACTGCTTGGATATTCTGGATCGTCAAAATGACTCCACGCTCAACTTCAAGGTGATGGGATTGCTCTGGGTGCGGGTCAGGCAGCAGCTTACTCAGCGTTAATCAGGGTTTCAATCAGGGGCAAGGTCATGAAACGGATTTGGGGACTATCAGCCATTGTGTTTGCGCTTTCGGGATGGGTGATCGTCAGCCTTTCTCATCAGAGCGTGGCCAATCGCGTTGTCCCTGGTGATCCCGGTTCCAACGTGATTATCTTCGACCAGCCCTTTGCTGGCTTCGGCAAGGGCGTGGGATTGATTTGCCTGATTGGAACTGCAACCAGCTTGGTGTTTGCCACCCGATCGGAAACAACCCCACGCTTGGCATTGCCGCCAGCCCAACCCAACCCACGCCCCCAGCGACTTGAAAACTTCACTCATTCTGAGGAGGTGGAATATGACGAAGACGTAGCGCTCGATCTAGATGACCTTGAAGCCCCGCCCTCTCCGCAGAATGTAGCACCGGGAGCCGTCAACATTTTTGAGTTGATGTACTCCCACCGCAAGCGCCATCTATTCATCCCAGCCGAAACCGGAGCAGGCAAAACAACCCTACTGCTGGGCGCGATCGACTGGGGACATAGACAGTTCCAGGGGCAAATTGAATTCTTTGGCTCCACGGCTAAAGTTTCTCCCTGGTTGGGGCTGGAGGAGCAACCCGCAGAGGATGGCAAGCCGCGTATCCTGACGATCAATCCAGATCAGCCAGAGACGATCCTGCCCCTTGTGTCACGACTCAATTGGCTGCGGCGACGGCTCCGCAAACGGGGGGAACAGCGCTTGCTGTGCGAGCAACAGAACAAGCCCTATCGTCCCTGTCGCAATGTCGTTGTGCTGGAGGAGTGGAACGAAACGCTGGCCACTGCCCTGCGGTATGATCGCGCCTTCAATGCAGCACGGGATAAAGAGACTCCCGTATCCACGGTTTACGCCGATTTGGTAGATGCCGTTGAATCGTTTGCCCGATTGGGGCGGGAAGACGAAATGGCGATCTGGATTTTTGCTCAGGATCACCAGGTACAGAACGCTGCCATCAACACGGGCTATCGCAAGAACTTTGGCTTTGTCGTTCCGGGTCGAGCTAACGGCGGCATGGCGGGATTAGAAGATGCCTTTCTAGGCAAGTCCCCGATCGTCGCTGCTGGCAAGAGCAAAGAACTGATGGCTGCTGCCGAAACGCTGGCTCAGGACATTGCTGCCTTCAACCCAGAGCGAGGCATTGTCTATAGCAACCTGGCAGGACATGACCTGATGCCCGTGCCGGATCTTCCCAACATCAAACGGAAGCGCATCTTTGGCGCAAACCCAAAGAAAACTAATGTCGTTCAATTGCCACTGCCGCCATCTCCCGCAGCGATGGTAGTCAACGCAGTCAATGACGAGCAAACCCTTGAAGAAGATTACTGGAGTTAACTCATGGCAAGACAACAAAACCGCCGGACGAGCATAGACGATTGGAGTGGATTTGAACCGGGAGGGGAGGAAGGCAAATTCGACTTGTGGAACCTCAATCTCAAGCGTCCTTTTGAGGCTACAGCGAAAGGTTTGCTCTGGGTGTACGTGCTGGTTCCGATCGGGGTTGCCTTCATCTGGGGAGTCTACACCTCCGACAACATCGCGGGTGTTTTAGGCATCTCGGCACGGCGGGGCACAGGTGCTTTTATCCAAGAGACGCAACCGATTGGGCAAAGCTTGGTCAACGGCACATCCGGCAAGGGCTTTGTGCAGAAAAGCATCAAGCCAGAGGGTGAGTCCCTGCGCCCTGGAGCTAACCCAGAAACCAACGGGCCAGGGGTCACACCGCGCTGAACCACGTCAAACTTTCAACCAACGTAAGAGGAGGTAAGGATGATCCGAGGATTGCGGTGGTCAAATGTGGGCTGGCTGACTTGCTTCAGCCTCATCTTAATCATGACGGCCACCGCACCGGGATACCTGAAGCTCAACTATGGACTGCTGGTTTCTATCTTCGAGATTGCCAAGTCTGGGGGGGCAAGCTTGCTGGCATGGCAGAGGGAAGCAGCTCAAGTTTTAGACCAGGAAACGCAACGCCGCTACGGGGCTGACCCGTGGGCCCCGATCGCCATCAAGTGTGTGACGACTGCTCTCCCAAACTCCGCCACGCTGCAAGAAACCGATGTGCGAAATTTGCTGATTAAGCCGCCGCACGACCGCTACGAATTAATCAAACGGTTTGGCGAACCCTACTGCCGCAGCGTGGAGGCATACGACCTATGGCGAATCAGTGGGAACCGCATTCTGCAAGTCCAGTACAACCCACTCAAGTATCAAGTCAAAGATTCAGCCAAAGATTCAGCCGGAGACAGAAAACGATGACATCTATCAGTCAGCAATTAGCAGCGATGTGTCTAGGCACGGAAGAAACAACCAAGACTGAGGTAAAGCTTTTCAGGCGTTGCATAATTGAAAGATGATACTGAGTGAACAGAGCATGCAATGCCCCGACTGTGGATCAACCCGCATCCAGAAGAACGGACATCGAAAAGGGAAACAAAATCATATTTGTGCAGATTGTCGTCGGCAGTTTAT
>DATNQR010000491.1:0-3712 GCA_036703905.1 Thermosynechococcaceae cyanobacterium | reverse complement strand
TAGGTTTGGGACTGAAAAAGGCGCTTAGAAGTTAGAAAGCGCTTAGAGGTTGGCTATTTTGGGAACCATGCTTAGGAAGCTGAAAAAGGGGGAGCTTAGTTTATGGGACAGTCTTTGAATCTCAGCGGGTTGAAGATCTTAGTGGTTGAGCACGATCCAGACAACCTAATGCTGTACACCATCCTTCTGGAAGATGCGGGAGCCGAGGTATTGGCAACGGCTTCTGTCCCTGAAGCTTTGACCGTGCTTGCCGAAGTCACCCCAGATGTTTTGATCAGCGAAATTATTCTCCCCGGTGAAGATGGGTATTCCTTGATCCGCCAGGTGAAAGCCCTAGAAGCCCAGGTGCAAAAGCAGATACCTGCCATTGTGGTTTCTGGATCTGTTCAGAAAGATGATGACCCGGAAGCGCTGAAAGCTGGCTTTCAAAAGTGCCTCCTCAAGCCCGTTAACCTCAATCACCTCCTCCGAACGATCGGGCGGCTTGTGTACGACCGTTTGCAATCAGAGCGGGGAAAGCAGAAGCCGACGGTGATCGCATTCTTACCACAAACGAAGCTACTTGGCCAGGGCAATTTCGGTCAACTGCGATCGGCTCTAAAGAGCCGATCGCAGTTGACCTGGTAGGTAGTGACGACTAAGCTCTCAGAAGATATTTGAAGAAATATCGCTCGTAACTCGCAGTCCTACTGCATCTCCCTTCAACAGGGATCTGAATCTTCCGGCTACTGGCAGAGGGATTTTTCGGCTGTCCCTACGGAACGATCGCCGTGAAAACTATGCTTTCTTTTTGAGTAGAGATCCTGGCTTAACTCCCAGTTGGTAATCTGATTTACAGTCAACGTCGATCGTAGAGTGCTAGGTTCAAAACGTCCTCACGATTCTGGTTAGGCTTCTGGATATGGCGCAGATCTTTGATCCCCTACCCTCAGATAGCAGTGCACCTATGCTCTGCTGCTATGTCAATGCCACCAGTCGGATGCAGATAGCTCGAATCTCGAACATCACCAATTGGTACTTCGAGCGGGTCGTGTTTCCGGGACAGCGCCTGGTGTTTGAAGCCTTGCCCGAAGCCCAGCTAGAGATTCATTCCGGCGTGATGGCCAGCGCCATTCTGTCCGACACAATCCCCTGCGATCGGCTACAAGTTCAGGAAGACATAGCGCCCAAGTCAGCCGATTCCCAAGCGCTGGAGCAGCAAAATGAGGGGCTTGATCCCGAAACTGAAAAGCTGCCGTCAGAAGTTGTGGCAACTCCATAGCTGCTAGCTATCCGCTCACCGAAGCACAGACTCCTTAGCCTTCTTGAGAGGTCATAGCCGCACAGGTCATGGCCTCACAGGTTAAGGCAGGGTGCAGGCGTGGAACCTTTGGCTGGGGAAAGTCCGTGTAGCTAATCCCAGTTCTCCAGTTCGTTAACCCAGTACTGCAATACCGTCGAAACCTGAGTGCGACGGGCTTCAAAAGTGGCAGCAACCCAGATCAGCAGGAGTCCCAGAGCAATCCCGATCGACCAAAGAACGATCGAATACTCCGCCACAAACACCCAAAGCTGGCGCAACACCTGAAGCAGAAACGCGATCGTGCCCAAGTAAAGAAAGGCCCGCACCCGCAGCAGCAGCCCCGCCCCCACAAAACCCAGATCTAGCAGCAGCACCAGACCGCTCAACACCAAGGGCAACACGCCAGCGATCCCCACTTCAGCTTGATAGAACCCAGTGAAGCAGATCAATCCAGTGGCTAAACTTCTGAGCCAGTGGCGCATCTGACGATCGTTGCTGCCCCTCAGCCCTGGATCAACCTGAGCCACAAACAGCAGCGATCCCCCCAGCACGGCGGCATACCACAACGGCTCAGTGACATTCAGGCGGGAGAGCGATCGCAGGATGGCCCAATCTGCCAGCAGCACACTCCAGTAGCTCAGACGCACCTGATTCTCAGCTTTCGCTAACCAAGCGTAGAACGCTGCAACAATCAGCAAGCTCTGAACCGCAATGCTCCAGGCGGTGAGTAGTGTGACCAGTCCGGGCAGGACGATCGCCCAAGTGCGCCAGGGACGACGACTCCAGCCCCACTGCTGCCACGGCAGCCAGTACAGACCTAGGGAGACGATCGCGGCGATCGCTCCGCCCCAATCCAGCAGCACTCGATCGGGCAACAGCAGATGTAGCCCGTAGGCAAAAGCCAACAGAAGTTCTGCAATTCCCAGGAAAGTCCAACCTGAAGCAGTTCCCGGTGTCCAGCGCACGTTGCTTATCGCTAGAGCATAGGCTGAAAGCACCACCGTAACTCCCAACCACAGCCAGTCCCCAGAGGAACTGAGGCCGGAGACAAGCGCCAACGGCAGTAGCGCCGAACCCAGCCCCCAGTGCAGATAGCCGATCGGCAGCAATTCACCAGGAGTCAGGCGCGTATAGGCAGCGATCCACCGTTGCAGCAGGCGCAGGGCGATCGCCAAGGCCGCTGCCAACCCAACCAGCAGCACCACGCCATCTCCTGGCCAGCCACCGCTGATCTGCGCGAGCTGGTAGAGCAGCAGTTCGTAGGCGGCCAGCGAAATCCCCAACAGTGCCAAAAAGGTGAGCGGCTTGAAGCTCGATCGTCGCCGTCCAATGCCAATTCCTACCAGAGCAGCAGCCAGGGTGTAGAGTCCAGTCGTGGCGCTGAAATTGCTGTGGCCGAGGGAGCAGCCGATCGCAGCATACAGCAAGGGGATCGTGTGCCAGCTTGAGAAAGTTTTGGAGGGAGCGGGACGGGAAGCCCACCAGTCGCCGAGGAGCTGGGCAGTGAGGGCGATCGCCAAGTTAGCGATCGCCAGATTCTCCAGACTGTAGGTGAAAAATCCCAGCGCGTTGATCACTAAAAGCTCTAGGCTCCAGGCGATCGCGTAGAAGCCCCAGTTGCTCGATCGCTGCCAGGTGCGGTAGCTCAAAGCGACCAGCAGAATTGCACTAGCGGGAAGAGACTGGCGAATGATGGGATCTTGTTGCGAGTACAGGCTCGGCGATCCCAAAGTGAGGATAGCTAGAAGCAGCGCTGAAAGGACGATCGCCCAGCCATTGCTGGCCCGTCTGTAGCTAGTGGCCAGGGCTGATTCGCGGCGAGACCAGTGGCGCAGTCCCCACAGGAGAAGAGTCGCGATCGTCCCCACAGTAAGCCAGCTTTCCGCTTGAAAATTCTTACCGCCCAGTTCCCAAACGCTGTTTAGCCCAAAGCTCAAGCCAAAGAAGATCGTCAGGGCTGCCGGAAGGGTTCGGGGAATTTGGCGAGTGTTCAGCACCATCAGCCCGATCGCCACTGCCAAACTTGTCAGGCGGGCAGGGGTAGAAGAAACCAAAATTTGCGCCAGCAGCAGCGCCAAACCACTCAGCCAGGCTGGCAGGCGCTGAGGCTGGGGACGGTAGCTTAGAAGGGTAAGCATTCCCGGTACAAGCAGCCATAATCCAGCGCGATCGGAGCGATCTATCGCGTATGAAGTCGAATATGAAGCCTCGGCAAACAGCCAGTAGCTCCCGATCGCCAGCAGCAAGCCAAACCACCAGATGCTTTGCCGCCATGGGTTGCCCTCAGAATTTGCCTGTTCAGAATTTGCCTGTGTTGGTCTGAAGACTAACAAACCCCATTCTGCTAAAGCGATCGCCAGCAACACGATCGCCCAGTTCGCTAGAGTCAGATTAGGCCAGATGACATCAATGCCAGCGCCGATCGCTGCC
>DATNQR010000490.1:0-4629 GCA_036703905.1 Thermosynechococcaceae cyanobacterium | reverse complement strand
AGAACTGGCAGGAGGTTGTAGATGGAAAGAACGAGTCCATTCGGGATTGGTTCGGTTGGGAACCCGGCCATACACCACCACACGGTGGACTGGGACATCCGGCGGCAAAATCTGCTCCAAAGAAGTAGTGGCGAAAGCCTGCACGAGCCGCGCCACTGTCTGATCAGCATCGGGGCAGGGCTGGCTTTCCAGCAGCAGGTGCAGGTGATTCTTCCGCCATCGGCTCTGCACCCGCTCAATTCCCACAACTTGCCCCACCCATCCAGTCAGGGTTAGGGTCAGCGATCGGGTCGAGTCAGTGTCGTGTTCGTCTACCACCATAGAGAGCCTTTGAAACGATCGTTGCAGACCGTCAGCCTGCCACACTGCCCCATAGGAATAGCACACCCTGGGAAAATTGGCATAATTGTTGTAGAGTCTGACATTCTTTTCAGCCAGTCTAAGTCATGTTGACGTTCTGGATTGAGGTGGGGTGCAGGGAGCATCCCTAATGTCCCGGTCGAGGTCGAAGCCCTCAAACTCCCTGATCACCTTCATCTTGATTTACTTGATTTAGCTGTGTTCTATCTGGCTGCATCACCGTTGCAAATTTACCCAAGCTTAACCAAACCCATGCCTACCTCTCCTTCCCCTAGCCAAGCTGCTGCAAGTTCTCCCCTCCACGTTCCCGATCTGCTGCTGGGAGCCGCTACGCTGCCCCTGCTTTTAGGGCTGGTGGCCAGCAAAGCTATGTCTCAGGCGATTCAAGATTTGGGGTTGCTGAGTGAGGAAGTGTTTCGAGGCGATCGCCTGCCCTTTCTCCCAACTCCTGCCCACCCTGAGGCTACCCCGGAAGCCTCCGTAACCGACTAGCTGTTCTATCGCATTGGCGCAACGATCGCTTCAGCAAAATCACTAGGGCCACTACGCCAAAATTGAAGAATAACCCCTAGAATTGTTGAAACAACATTGGCTTAGAGCAGGCTCTATGACGACACGACAGTCATCAGGTGATGCAGTGAATTCTGAGATAGCCACCGCTACAGTGTCCGAAGAGATGAGCGTCACTTCCACTTCTGGATTGTTTTTGCACCATCGGCTCAAGATCGTTGAAGACCTCTGGGAAATTGTGCTGAAGCAGGAGTGCGGCCAGAACTTAGTCGATCTGCTAAACCAGCTGCGTCATCTTTGTTCCCCTGAAGGACAAGCGGCAACAGCGATCGAGTCGGAAGTCCTCAAAGTCGTGGAAAAGCTGGATTTAAACGATGCAATCCGAGCAGCACGGGCGTTTGCCCTCTACTTCCAGCTAATCAACATTGTCGAACAGCATTACGAACAACGAGATCAGCAAGACCAGTATCGAGCAGCCCGCGATCTTGCTCCCGCTCTTGCCAATGGCACAGGCAAAACTGTAGCCGAAGAAGCAGAATCAGCAAAAGGCAGATTGGAAGCGGATTTGCTAGAGAAAAGTCTGCAAGAGGACAACGCGCAAAAATCGATCGGAACACTCCACTGGCTGTTCCCCAAGCTGCGCGAACTGAACGTGCCGCCCCAGCATATCCAGGCCCTGATCAACCAACTTGACGTGCGGTTGGTGTTCACCGCCCACCCGACCGAGATTGTGCGTCATACCATTCGGGACAAGCAGCGTCGGATCGCCAACATTCTCCGCCAGCTTGATCAAGTCGAGGACCGGCTGACATCTTTAGGATTGCCGACTCTTTCCTGGGAAGGGGAACTGCTGCGTGAGCAGTTGACCGAGGAGATTCGTCTTTGGTGGCGCACCGACGAACTACACCAGTTCAAGCCGACGGTGCTGGATGAGGTGGACTACACGCTGCACTACTTCCAGGAAGTATTGTTCGATGCGATCCCCCAGCTTTACTACCGCTTCAAACAGGCGATGCAGGCTTCCTTTCCGGGCATGCAGCCACCGAAACACAATTTCTGTAGGTTTGGCTCCTGGGTGGGTTCCGATCGCGATGGCAATCCCTCTGTCACGGCCCAGATCACCTGGCAGACTGCCTGCTATCAGCGCAGCTTGGTACTAGAAAAATACATCAAATCCATTCGTCGCCTCACGGATCTGCTGAGTCTGTCTCTCCACTGGAGCGATGTGCTGCCCGATCTACTGGAATCCCTAGAGCAAGACCAGCTACAGATCCCCGGTATCTACGAGCAACTCTCGATCCGCTACCGCCAAGAACCCTACCGCCTGAAGCTGGCCTACATTCAGAAGCGTCTGGAAAACACCGTTGCCCGCAACAATCAGATCTCTAGCGGCGATGCGCTACGAGAAATTCCCTCTTCGGAGGTAGCCACTGCCTACCGCTCTGGCGCAGATTTTTTGGCGGAGCTGCGACTGATCCAGCGCAGTCTTGAGGAAACCGGACTGAGCTGTCGCGACCTGGATGTGTTGATCTGTCAGGTAGAGATCTACAGCTTCAATTTGGCTTGCCTGGATGTGCGGCAGGAGAGCACCCGCCACGCCGACACGATCGCCGAAATCGCTGAGTGCCTGCAAGTGCTAGACAAGCCCTACGCCGAACTTGCCGAACCAGAGCGAGTGGAGTGGCTGGTTAGTCAAATTGGTACGCGCCGGCCGTTGATTCCCACAGAACTCCACTTTTCAGACCCGGCACGGGAGGCGATCGAAACTTTCCGCACTATACGGCGATTGCAGCGAGAGTTCGACCCTGACATCTGCGGCACGTATGTGATCAGCATGAGCCACGACACTAGCGATCTGCTGGAAGTGCTGCTGCTGGCGAAGGAAGCCGGGCTGTACGATCCGGCCACAGGCATCAGCACCCTTCAGGTTGTGCCCCTGTTTGAAACCGTGGACGACTTGCAGAAAGCACCGGCCGTGCTGACCGAGCTATTTCAGTTGCCGCTCTACCGCCAGATGCTGGAGAAAAGCTGGAACTCCCTGCAAGAAGTGATGCTGGGCTATTCTGACAGCAACAAAGATTCTGGCTTCCTCAGCAGCAATTGGGAAATTCACAAAGCCCAACAAGCGCTGCAAAACATCGCCGAGCAGCACGGTGTAAGTCTGCGAATCTTCCACGGGCGGGGTGGCTCTGTGGGTCGGGGTGGCGGCCCCGCTTACGAAGCTATCCTGGCCCAGCCGGGCCGCAGCGTCAACGGTCGGATCAAAATCACTGAGCAAGGGGAAGTGCTAGCCTCCAAGTACTCCCTCCCAGAACTGGCCTTATATAACCTGGAAACCGTGACGACGGCAGTTATCCAGGGAAGTTTGCTGCGGACGGGATTCGACGACATTCAGCCCTGGCACGAGATCATGGAAGAACTGTCCGATCGTTCCCGCATTCATTACCGCGCTCTGATCTACGAGCAGCCAGACTTCATTGATTTTTTCCATCAGGTCACGCCGATCGACGAAATCAGTCAACTGCAAATTAGTTCCCGACCGGCTCGCCGCAGCAGTGGCAAGAAAGACCTGAGCGGTCTCAGGGCAATTCCTTGGGTGTTTAGCTGGACTCAGACTCGCTTCTTGCTGCCGGCCTGGTATGGCGTAGGTACGGCCCTGCAAGACTTTCTAGTGGAGCATCCTGAAGAGCACCTGAAGCTGTTGCGCTACTTCTACTTCAAGTGGCCGTTCTTCAAGATGGTGATCTCGAAGGTGGAAATGACTTTGGCCAAGGTCGATCTGCAAATCGCGGGTCACTACGTCCACGAATTGACCAATCCGGGCGATCAAGATCGGCTAGAGCCGGTGTATGAGCAGATTGTGAGTGAATACCACCGCACCCGCGACATGATCCTGAGCATCACGGGGCACAAGCGCTTGCTGGATGGCGATCCCGACCTCCAACGATCGGTACAGCTTCGCAACGGTACGATCGTTCCTCTGGGCTTTTTGCAAGTCTCGCTCCTCAAGCGTCTGCGGCAGCACAAGAGCGAAAGCGTCACAGGGGTAGTGCGATCGCGCTATAGCAAGGGCGAACTGCTGCGGGGGGCGCTACTGACCATCAACGGCATTGCTGCCGGGATGCGAAACACAGGCTGATGGTGGGAGGCTGGGAATTCACCGAAGATTCAAAAAGCGATCGCAGCAGTTAGCAAGTAGCGCTTCAGGTGGTGGAGGCTTTTTTGCGAGTTGATGTCGCAGCTTTTTGGGTTGTGGTCTTGCGGGTCGCAGTCTTCTTGGCTGTCGTTTTAGTTTTACTGGCTTTGCTGGCGGTCTCTCCAGAAGCGCTGGTTTTACGCCGTCCGCCGGACTTTGTTTTCGTTCCCGCTTTTGCCTCCAGCGCCTCCAGCGCCACAGCCATCGTGATGGCCTCCACGGTTTGACCCTCTGGCAAAGAGGCGTTGACTTTGCCGTGCTTGATGTATGGCCCGTAGGGGCCATCGTAGATGTTCACGGGTTCGCTGTCGGTAGGATGGTCACCAAGTTCTCGCAGGGGCTTGGCGACGCGTTTGCCCCGTCCCGTTTTGGGTTCTGCCAGCAAAGCCAGCGCCCGATCAAGCGCCACTTCTAAGACATCATCACCAGCTTTGAGCGATCGGTATTCTTTTCCATCCTTGCCCTGGTCATGCAGAATATACGGCCCAAATCGCCCCAAGCTGGCCTGAATCCGTCCCCCTGTTTCAGGATGCACCCCCAGCGTTCGGGGCAACGCCAGCAGT
>DATNQR010000489.1:0-1856 GCA_036703905.1 Thermosynechococcaceae cyanobacterium | reverse complement strand
AATGGCTATCCCTACATCCAGTTTCGCGGCGGCCCCTCCGGTTTCCTGAAGGTACTCGATCAGAAAACCCTCGGCTTTGCTGACTTTTCTGGGCATGTGCAATACATCACGGTGGGCAATCTATCTGGCAATGACAAAGCGTTTTTGTTCTTGATGGATTATCGGCATCGCAGACGCATCAAGATTTGGGGAAGAGCCGAATATGTTAAAGGGGATTCGGCATTAATTGAACGACTACGAGTTCCAGATTATCCTGCCACAATTGAACGCGCTATCCTTTTCCACGTTGAAGCCACCAGCGAGAATTGTCCTCAGCATATTCCCATCCGCTATTCAGAAACAGAAGTTGCAGCGATGATGGCTCCCCTGCAAGCTCGGATTTCCGAATTAGAACAGGAGTTGAGCGATCCGTAGGACGTACTTTTAGTACATCGCACTTCTTCAATTACTGCTGATTACACAAGTCATTAATTATTAGGAGCAATCTCATGACACAACCTCTCTGGTTTTTTGGCACTCGCCTCACCATCGTTGCCGATCGCAGCACGACCGGAGGTCAGTACGATCTGATCGAAGGCTACTTCCCACCTGGTACACAGCCTCCTCCCCATCGCCACACGCGCTATTCCGAACAACTCTATGTCCTAGAAGGGGAATTCACGGTCTGGGCAGGTGAGAACAAGATCGTGCTAACCCCTGGTGAAAGCTACCTGATTTCTGTAGGCACACCTCATGTGGTCGCTGCGCTCAGCGATAAGCCAACTCGCGGGTTGGTCGTTGCTGCGCCCAGTGCCTTTGCTCGGCTGATCGCAGCAGTGGGGACGGTGGATGAGACAGAACCACCGGACATGGCGCTGTTTGAACGTATTTCTGCTGAGATTGGCGACGAATTGCTTGGTGCGCCCGGAGATCTACCCTCCGCATGATGCTATGAGAACATAGCAATTCTCTTATTTCCCTATTTGGCAAAGCCAAACTAAAACTACTAAATCATGTTTGCACCGCCACCCCCTGTCACAGATGCAGATATCCAAAAGACGATCGCCCTAGCTCCCCAATACGGTCTGACAATTCTTCCTCCAGACTCCGCTATCAATTAAACGCTGCGTGAGAACAGAGGTATAGCAGTCGCCAAAGCTGTTAGGACAAGTCGGCAGTAGATGCCTTCAACAGCATACTTTGTGAATTGATTGTTGTCCTAAGCGTACTGTCCGTTGCTATATTTCAGGAAATCATTTTGGTGGGAGACAATCTCTTCATCTCCTGTATCTCACACGAGTGAAAAACGCTGCCTATCGAGGATAAGTTCTCGTGTTGAAAGCAATCCGTTACGGACAACTCTTTCACCCCTCAACAACCACAGGATTCGTCATCATGAAAAAACTAGAAGGAAAAGTCGCTCTTGTCACCGGCGGTACCAGCGGCATTGGTCTTGCTACTGCCAAGCGCTTTGTCGCCGAAGGTGCCTATGTCTTCATCATGGGTCGTCGCCAACCTGAACTTGATGCCGCCGTCAAAGCGATCGGTGAAAACATCACGGGTGTTCAGAGCGATGCCTCCAAGATGGAAGACCTCGATCGCCTATTCGCTACGATCGAGAAAGAGCAAGGACACCTTGATGTGATCTTCGCCAATGCTGGCGGTGGAGAACTCGCCCCACTTGGAGCCATCACCGAAGAACACTTTGACAAAACGTTCAACACTAATGTCAAAGGTCTGCTGTTCACCGTGCAGAAAGCACTGCCTCTATTGCCAGAGGGCGCTTCCATCATTCTGAACGCCTCGACGGCTTCTAGGAAAGGCACTCCAGCCTTCAGCGTTTACAGCGCTACTAAAGCCGCTGTGCGCTCGTTTGC
>DATNQR010000488.1:0-8767 GCA_036703905.1 Thermosynechococcaceae cyanobacterium | reverse complement strand
ATCGGTAGCGATCGCCGAAACACCGCCGCGTTAGAACTCTGGGCCATCGCCTGAAGCGTCTGCACCAGCGCCTCGGGACTGACGCGATCGCGCCTCGCCAAACCCGACCCATCCACCGTTGCGATTCCCTGCGGGTTCACTCCCAGCGTTGTCAAAATTGCTTTAACTGCTGCCACACCGCTCTCCGTCGCATTTAGGCTCGTGGGCGTTTGCACTCGCCCCAACGTTTTCAGCAGGGCTTCAGCATAAAGATTATTGCTTTCCTGATTGGTTTCGTAGATCAGGTCAGACAACGGGGGAGAGTCGATCGCCGCCAACTCCACTTCACCCGGCGATGCTGGCGTAGCAGACACCAGAGTAGATTGCGCCACCCCGATCTGGGCACGAGTTAAGGCACTGCGGAACTTCTGTACCAGATAGTTGCCCGGATTAGGAACCGAGACATACACCGGCTCTGAGGCCGATCCCGCTTGCAGTTGCCCCGTGATGTTGATCACCCACTGCTTTGGGTCACGCACTGCGTCGATCGACTCCCCCGCTCCCGGAGCCACGGTGATTGACTGATTGTTGACGCGCCAGCCGATCGCGTCAGTGGGATCGTCCCATTGCACCCGCAGCGCTTGCCCAACTCGCTGAGGAAAAAGAGTCAGGGCGATCGAGTTCTGGTTCAAAATCAAACTGTTCACCGCCGCCCCGTAACCTGCGAGAGTGTCTTCTAGATCCCAGAACGGATTGATGGCCTGGCCGCGGAAGTACGTGTCATCTCCAATCAGTAGCGCGACTTGTTTGATGTTCTTTCGGTTCAACTGCTGGGTCAGCGTGTCCAGTTTGGCAGTGGTTAGACTCGGATCACCGCGTCCCACAATTCGTAGCGTAGACAGATTGGCAGTAGTGCTGTTGCCCAATACTGAGGTTCGGATCTTGTACTGGGAACCCAGCCGAGTTAGGGCGGCGGCGGTTGTCAGAACCTTGGTGTTGGAGGCAGGAATCAGCAACTGACTACCGTTGCGATTCACTAAAGTTTTGCGGCTGGCTGCTGCGCCTTGAGTCTGCACCAAAATTCCCCACTGCGCCGAAGTCCGGCCGGCAATCCGCCCGATCGCTTCACTCGCCTGCGCCGGACACAGCGCCCCCGTCTGCTTATCTTGCTCGATCGGAGTATCGGGACTGAATCGATCGGAAGTCTCTGGGAACTCCTGCGCGATCGCAGCGGGTGGGGGCAACGGAATTCCTATAAGCACAGTTCACTCTCCTACTTAAGCCATCGCCGGCCCATTGTTCTCCCTTGGATTCCTCAAAGCGGGCGGTAAACGCGGTAATCGATTTTGGGGAAAATGTTGTCGATCGCTTCTACCTTCTCCAGCCAGCCCACATCAATCTTGCCGTCCTGAATTTCCTCAAACAGCTTATGGAAACGCATCAGGTGCGATCGCGTCCGCCGCACCGCATAGGGAACCATCGTCCCTGTCCGCATGATGAACGCCCAATCAGAAGACTGAGCCAGCAGCAGTTCTCGCGCCGCCTGATTCAGCGATCGGCGTTGCAGTTCATCTTCCGGTTCCGTCTTGGCCAAGGCGATCATCCGCTCCGCCGCTTTGTGCAAGTGGGGATAAATCCAGGCATTGGTTTCGTTCAGCCAGTACTCGTGAAATCCTTTGTAGCCCCAGCTTGACTGCGCCGGATGGCATACCTGTTGGTTAGGGTTGCCGCGTAGGTAATCCGCCAAGTGGGTCATCTCGTAGGTATTTTGGTCGAACCAGGATTTGCGGAACAGGTAATCAATAAACCATGGCCCCTCATACCACCAGTGCCCGAACAGTTCAGCATCGTAGGGCGAGACAACGATCGGTTTACGCTGCATCATGCTGTAAAGGTGCTGCACCTGCCGCTCCCGGTTGAACATGAAGTTGGCGGCGTGTTCAGCGGCCTTTTCCCGGGCCCAGTGAGGATCGTAAAGCTGCTTGTCCCCCAACCCCAAACCGCGGCCTGTGATTTTGTGGTACTTGATGCCGACATTTTTGCGCTGACCGTTGGGCATGATGTAGGGCTTGATGTACTCATACTCCGCATCCCAGCCCAAGTCGCGGTAGAATTCTCGGTACTCCGCAGCGCTGGGGTAGCCTACCTCTGATGACCACACCTGCTGGGACGATTCCTGATCGCGCCCAAAGGCAGCAACTCCCGGCGGCGTAAAAACGGGAGTGTAGGTTCCGAACCGGGGACGGGGACGACCGTAGAGAATGCCATGACCATCAGTGAGGAAGTAGCGCAGACCTGCATCAGCCAGCATCCGCTCCAGTCCCTCATAGTAAGCGCACTCTGGGAGCCAGATACCGTTGGCGGGTCGATCGAAGGTTTGTTCGTAATGTTCGCAAGCCACTTTGATCTGGGCCCAAACCGCTTGGGGATACATCTTCATCAAAGGCAGATAGCCGTGGGTGGCTCCGCAGGTGATGATCTCCAGGTTGTTCGATCGAGCGAACTGGTTGAAAGCTTTGATCAAGTTGCGATTGTGCTTCTCCCAAACAACACGAACCTGACTGAACTCTTTGGCGTAATGCTCCGCCAGGTAGCGCAGATGGCTGTTGTGGGCGTTGCGATCGATCTCCTGTTCCACCAGTTCTTCCAGTTGGGCTAGATGCGCGTCGTAGCGATCTTGCAGCAACGGGTCGAGCAGCATCGACACCAAGGGTGGAGTCATGCTCATGGTGATCTTGAAGTCCACGCCGTCACGCTTCAGTCCCTCAAAGACTTGCAGTAGGGGAATGTAAGTCTCAGTGATTGCTTCAAACAGCCACTCTTCTTCCAGCACGTAGTCACTTTCGGGATGACGAACGAAGGGCAGGTGAGCGTGCAGAACTAGGGCTAGATATCCAAAACTCATAGGGACTCAAGAGTAGATGGGCGGCGTGAGGGATGCAAAGCATTTTAAAGCGAAAGGATGCGGTCGGGCCGGCTGAACGATCGACCACTCAAAGGGTTCAGAGGTAGGTTTCCTTAGGGAGTTCCTACCTGATTGTGGCGATCGGTTCTTCAACCTAAACCCGTTTCCCTGCCTAGGCCAAAATCTCTAGCTCACCTTCCTGGAAGTGGGCCCGAAACTTGTTGTCAAATTTCACCAGAATAGGCAAGTTGGCGCTGACGGGCCGGCCCTGCCACTGGCGCATGACGTCCAGCACCTCTCCCTCCTGTCCTTGCAGATCAAAGGCTTCGTTGCGGTGTCCGGGATAGTGGTAGACAATGACGGACTGACCAACGCGGACTCGACTGCCGACGGGAAACGTATCGTGATGACCTTGCATAATCTGGCACTCGTAATCTGGAACTTGTAGTCTGGAGCTTACAGCCTGGAACTTGTAGTCTGAAACTTTTAATTTGAGACTTCTGACCTGGTAATTTGAGACTTCTGACCTGGAACTTCTACCCTGGAACTCGTAATCCGACACTCTCTATCTCTAACAGAGCAGCTTGATTGCTGCCAACGCAAAGCATCTGTAATTCCTTTCTGTATCTCTTTGAGTTGCTCCCCATTTTCCCATAAGACTGGGCCGTTCCGACTGAGGAGTGAGGGCGGGCGAGGGCTGAATCCTAGGTAGTTTAAGGGGTGGCTGAATTGAGGAATGAAATTATTGGAATCGCCCTCACCCCAGCATCCAGCAGCACCGTTTTAGAATTGCAGTCAGAATTGCAGATTGTGTCAGGTAGATTACTGAGCGGGCTTTGTCCACCAGGCGATCGCGTAGGGTTGGGCTGACTCATTGACCCGCTGGGCAAACTGCACCCGGATTTTGTAGCGGCCGGTTGCCGGAACTTTAGCGAAAATGTGTTCCACACTGTCCACTTCGCTGTTGGAAGCGGCAATGCTCTGGCTAATTTCTGTATCTTCCACTCGCATCAGATAGAGGTTAAGGTTGTTCAAGCCGCGATCGCGGAATTCCTCTCCCAGATCGTACTCACCATTGCGGTTCTTGTCTTCCAGTTCCACCCGCCGACTCCACGCCAGGGTCAAAGAGACAAAGCTGTCCTGCTGTAGGGGTCGCTCCAGCACATAATCGCGGTAGGTTGGGTTTGCTGTCCCAGTTGCCGCTGTCCCGGTTTCCGCTGTCCCGACTTCAACAGTGCGGTAGTCCCAGCCGATCGCGGGCACAGCCACCTCAGAACTCCACTGCCCCAGACTGAATTGCTGATAGGCGCGGAAGGCGTTGAGTTGCCCGGTTCCCATCTGCACGCTGAGGGGAATTTTCGGATCGCGGTAAGCATCGGATTCCAGCCAAGTCTGGTTATTTTTGTCCAGAAGGGTGCGGCTCATACCTAGATTCTGCCCGTTGCCCGTGTCCTGAATTTTGTCAGCCGAATTCAGCAACACTGCCTTCATTACCTCCTGTCGTCGCGCATCTAGACTCCACGGCAGAGGACAGTTGCCCGCTTTGCAGTTCGATCGCAGTTGTCGATCGCCGTACTCCTGGAGCAGCGCCACGGTCGCGGTGACGTGAGGAGCGGCAAAGCTCGTGCCACTGGACACGTTCAGATTGCCGCTTAGATTGATCAGACTGACATCGTTGCCCGGAGCCACTAGCCCGATCGCTCGCCGCGGCCCCACATTGCTCTCAATACCGACGATCGCTTTGCCTGCCCCGATCGGGTCGCCCAGATTGGCGAAATCAATTTTACGAAACACCGCCTCAACCCGCGTGGTGAAAGCCACATTGATGGCATTGAAATTGTCTGTGGGCACAGAAATGCCGCCTTTGCCCTGGTTGCCAGCAACCACGTAGAGAACATTGTGAACCCGCGCCGACCAATCTACACACTGAGTCAGCAAGGCATTGCCGTCCAGCACGGCATTGGGACGAGGATCTTGCCGCAGCGCTTCGCCAAAGCTGAAGTTGATGGCCCGCACGTCGCCTCCGTTCTGCTGGGCAACGAACTGGGCAGACAGACATTCTTCCGGCTGACCATAGCGGCGCGGCGTACCTGCGGCTGTGGAGTAGAGCCGCGCTCCTGGCGCAACCCCGCGCATTGCCTTGGCATTGCTAATCATGACACTAGCCACATTCTGGGCATGGCTGTCCACATTGGTGTTGATGCGGGGGCTGGAGTTGCGGTAGAACACCCGCGTTAAGGAAAACGCTCGGTTTTGAGAGACAGCTTTATCAATGCCAAACTGTCCCGGTCGCCCAATTTCCACCTGACCGATCGCGATTTTGCGCCCCGTTAAGTTGTAAGGCGGCGCTTGCAGCCGCAGAGCATCAATTCCTGCTTCGCCTACTGAGCCGAGATTGAGCGGTTTGGGCTGAGGCAGGGGTTTGCTAGAAGCGATCGATGCACCCAGCAGCACAATTCCCACACTGCCTAACCATCCGATCGACCTCAATCCTCGCTGCTTCAATCCTGGCTGCATGACGATCGTGCCTCCCTTACGTCGTTGGTGATGGAGCGTAGGGTTCTACTCCACCCCTTCACCTAATCTAGTCGGAGCTTCCCCAGTTTGGGGAAAGCTCCGATTAGATACAGTTACCTCAAGCTTTCGGCCAGCTTCCCACAACTCAAAGCTGCCCGTTCCTCTGATTTCAGCTTCTCTTGCAGTGTGCGATGCAAACGTTAAAGCCGCAACCACAACGTTGCATCTCTCGGTGATTGGCGCATTGATAAAGTTCAGAGCCAAGGACTCAATCTTTGGGTTTGAGCAGAAACGCTCTGCGCCTTGCTCAACATCTCGGATGAAATGTCGGTTAAAGTGATGACGGCCTCTGGTCTGGAAAGGCGGTCACTAAGCCAGGCTGATGTTGTTGTCCGGCGGTGCGCTGCTGATCGGGCAGATCGGCAAAAACTTCGACCAGGGCAAGTTGCGGCATTGGGGGTAGCTAGATAGCAGATAACCTGACTACTCTATCAATGTCTCAGTTAGACTAAACCACTGGGTACTTTTAATGCACAGTGGTTTAGTTAACTTTTAAGATTTTTTATCTGATTTCAACTCAAATGTAAGTTTGTTAACATGCCACAAATAGCTGCCCCTTCGATCGAAGAGACTCCCCTCGACATTTGCTGCTACGTCAACTCCACTAATCAGATTCAGATTGGCCGCATTGCCGATGTTCCGAACTGGTATTTTGAGCGGGTGGTGTTTCCCGGTCAGCGCCTTTTGTTTGAAGCACCCGCTCAGGCGCATCTAGAGATTCATACCGGAACGATCGCCAGTGCCATCCTGATGGACACGCTAGTTTGTGCCAAGCTCCGGGTGCGGCACTCTGGTTAGGAAAGAGATTTCCACAGGAAGCTGACTGAATTGATCTTAAAATGAGCGATCAGTAAGCCTGCGGAACAGCCATGTCTTGTTTGATTGGTATCATTATGGGCAGCGACTCAGATTTGCCCACCATGCAGGGCGCGATCGCCATTTGTGAAGACTTTGGCTTGGTTCCAGAAGTGGCGATCGTCTCTGCCCATCGCACCCCTGATCGTCTGGTGGAATATGCTAAACAAGCGCATTTGCGTGGGCTGAAGGTGATCATTGCTGGAGCTGGGGGAGCCGCCCACCTGCCCGGAATGGTAGCTGCTCTCACGCCCCTACCTGTGATTGGGATTCCTGTAGCCAGTCGCCATTTGCGAGGGCTGGATTCGCTCTATTCGATCGTCCAGATGCCCGTTGGGATTCCTGTGGCAACAGTGGCGATCGATAACGCCCAGAATGCAGGACTGCTGGCTGTGCAAATCCTGGCGACCCACAATCCTGAACTGCTAGAACAAGTGCTGCGCTATCGCCAAACCCTGGCGGAGAAGGTGATGGAGAAGCAGTCCAAGCTAGATGAACTGGGTTATCAAGCGTACCTCAGCCAGCAAAGATGAGTCCAGTCGCCGAGTTCTCATTAAGCTGGCTGGCTCAACCTTGGCTACTCCGCACCTTCATTGCTTCCAGGCGCTTCAGCACAACCAAGCGATTTTGGTAGGCCCGTGTATCGTTGGGATCGATCGCCAGCACTCGCTCAAAGCTGGTTACTGCCTCCGGTAATCGCCCCAAATTTACCAGCACTCCACCACGATTATTCCAGGCGCGGGAGTCTTCAGGTCGCAGCTTGAGCGCTCGATCGTAGCTAGTGACGGCTTCGTCCAAGCGTCCGAGATTTTTCAGTGCCACGCCCCGGTTGAACCAGGCTTCGTAGTAGTCGGGCTTGAGCTTTAGGGTTTTGTCGAAGCTGACGATCGCCCCTGCAAAGTCGTTCTGTCGCATCTGAGAACTCCCCTGCCCATACCAGGCCAGCAGATGGTTTGGCTCTAGGGCTACAACTCGTTCGTAGGCCGCCAGCGCTTCCTCCTGCCGTCCCAGATGCTTAAGGGCAGTAGCGTAGCGATACCAAGTGTCGGTATCCTCTGGTTGCAGTCGCAAGGCCTGAGTGTAGCTGGCGATCGCCGCTTCATAATCCCCCAACTGTCCTAGAGCGGCTCCACGACTGCTGAGAGCATCGGTGTGGTCGGGCTGGCGTTCCAGCGCTTTGTTGAAGTGGCTGATGGCTCCTTCCAAGCGCCCAGTGATGGCCAGCGCCGCCCCCGAAACATACCAGAGATCGGCGGAGTCGGGTTGTTGCTCTAGGGCGCTGCGAAAGGCTGGCAGGGCAGCTTCTACCTGGCTCGACCCATAGAAAGCTAACCCTAAGCTGTAGTGGGCGTTGGGGAAATCCGGTTGCAGGCTCAAGGCTTGCTGGAAGCTGGCGATCGCAAAGTCATAGCGTCCGGCTGAATAGGCCGCCCAGCCCAAGCTGTAACGCACCAGAGGAGAATTTGGCTCGGTGGTTGCGGCTCTTTGAAAGCAGAACAGCGCCTCTTGAGGATTGTCTAAGTTCATCCAAACCAGACCTTTTTCATACCAGGCTCCTGGGTAATCCGGGTGAAGCTCCAGAAGACGATCGAACTGAGCGATCGCGGCGGTATAGTCCTGTTCCTGGCTCAGTGCCAGTCCTTGTTGAAGCAGGTCTGCCGCTGCAACATTCTCGGTTTGAGTGGTTTGAATCATTAAGCGGTTCCCCCTCCTTGCTCTCTGAGTGGTCTATCCAAAGGTTTCCCAGCCAGACCTAGCTTGCTAACAGAATGGGAGAGATTGGCGCAACCCAAAACCGCTGTTTTACTAGGTTGCCAATTCTTCCAGGTGACGATTTTTCTACATCGATACTTTATTGACATGATCGAGCATCTGCAATCCATGAATCAAGGAAGAGCCGCCCCGAATCGCCGTTGCTACATGAACAGCTTCCGTCATTTCCTCCAGATCCGAACCTTGCTGCAAACACTCCTTAGTGTAGGCCTCAATGCAGTAGGGACATTGAACCGTGTGGGAAACCGCCAGTGCTATCAGTGCTTTCTCTCGAACCGATAGCGCTCCTTCCGCAAATACAGCGCCGTAGTAGGCGAAAAACTTTTCCGCTAGTTCGGGATTACCTTCGCCGATTTTGCCAAAGTTCGGCAAATGCCTGGGGTCATAGTAGGCTTCCATAGGAAAGTGAGAAAGGGATAACGGAGTACTGGAGGTTTCGAGGCTTTTCAGGTTGATCGCCTCCAAGCTACCACAGGGGCACGTTACCACAGGCCCTGGTTCCTAGATTAGCGTGTTGGTCAGGTAAGGGTGCTGGTTCTACGGGGCGATCGAGGCGATCAATCTGACAGGATCGATGGGCGAACTCAAAGCTCAAAACTCCCGCTCCTGCTCTCATAGGCTTCGTTAGGTTCGTTAGGATGGAAAAATTGAGCCATTATTGACAATGAAGCGATTTTT
>DATNQR010000487.1:0-2554 GCA_036703905.1 Thermosynechococcaceae cyanobacterium | reverse complement strand
GCTTCTCGGATTCCATCACTTCTAGCAGCGCCTTGAGGAACCCGTAGGAAACGCTGGTGGGAATGCCGCTTTTGGTTCGCAGTCCGCCATCGCGTCCCTTGGCAAAGGCAAAGTAGGCCCGGAATGCCAGGGAATGACCGTCAATCAAAATAAACAGGGGCTTGGCAGGCGAAGACACAGGCGGCACGGGGATGGAAGGAAGCTTTCCCATTCTAGCGATCGGGCGCAAAGTCCGGCAGTTGCCTTCCCCGTAAAGGGGCGATTATAGAGAAGTGGCTGCGGGCAAGCAGCCCCGTTAGAATAGACAGTCTTGAAAAGTTGCCACTCCATTCCTCCGCGCTCGTTACCTTGCGCTCGTTACTTTGCACTTGTTACCTCTCACCCATTACTTCGCAACTCACGATGCACTACTTTCGTCCGGCGATCGACGCAATGACAGGCTACGTTCCGGGAGAACAGCCTAAACCTGGCACACAGATCATCAAGCTCAACACCAACGAGAATCCCTACCCGCCTTCTCCCCAAGCGATGGCGGTGCTGCGGAATTTGGACGGCGAAGGGCTGCGGCGCTATCCTGATCCGTTTGCCCGGAGCTTTTGTCAGGCGGTGAGTGCGGCATTGGGTGTGCCTGCGGACTGGGTCATTGTGGGCAATGGCAGTGACGACGTGCTGAACGTGCTGATTCGGGCCTGCGCTGAGGGAGACGATCGCTCGATCGCCTATCCCACACCGACCTATGTGCTGTATCGAACTCTGGCAGCGATGCAGCTCGCAAAGGTGGTGGAAGTGCCCTACGGGGAGAACTTTGAGTTGCCGATCGATGCTCTTGTTGCCGCCGATGCGGCCGTCACTTTCATTGAGTCGCCCAACAGTCCCTCCGGGCATTCCGTGACGATCGAAGACCTGCGAGAACTGGCGCAGCGGGTTTCGGGAGTTCTGGCGATCGACGAAGCCTATGTCGATTTTGCTGAGAATTCTGCCCTGTCCCTTGTGCAAGAGTTCGAGAATGTGATCGTTCTGCGAACCCTATCGAAAGGCTACTCACTCGCGGGATTGCGAATGGGTTTTGGGATTGCCAACCCAAAGATTTTAGCGGGTTTGTTCAAAGTGAAGGATAGCTACAACATCGATGCGATCGCAACAGCCGTTGGAACCGCCGCCATGCAGGATCAGGATTACAAAAACGCCTGCGCTGAGAAGGTGAAAGCCTCTCGTTCTCAACTGACGATCGATCTGAAAAACTTGGGCTTCACGGTATTACCTTCCCAAGGAAATTTCGTCCTGGCGACTCCGATCGGACACGATGCAGAAAAGCTCTATTTTGCTCTTAAAGATCGAGGGATTCTGGTGCGCTATTTCAAGCAGGCAAACCTTAGTGACAAGCTACGAATCACTGTCGGGACTGAGGAGCAAAACCAGACTTTGCTAGAAGCTTTATCTGCTGTGATGTCACTTTCCAATTCCCTCACAAACTGCCATGACTACTAATGTAGAAATCGACGAACCAACTTTGACTGATGTAATTGTCAAGTTAGACAAGATATCAGGAAAGGTGGAAGAACTCTCAGGGGAAGTAGACAAGCTGGCAACGGAGCAAGAGCGTTTCAACGATCGCTTTAGCAGCTACCAACAAGCAACTCAGTGGGTCGTGCAACTGGCATTTACGCTGATTGCCTCAGCTAATTTGACGGTCATCATCACCGCAGTTTTCAGAAGATAGACCACAGCAATCTCACCGAAGCAATTCCCATGACCCCCCAACCTGCCTACGAAGAATCTGCTGGGTACGATCGCCGCACCCTCAACTACATCCAGAATGCCGCCGCCCACGGGCTGTACGAAATTCGCGGCTTGGGAGCCAAGCGCCGCCTGCCCCACTTTGACGATCTGGTGTTTCTGGGGGCATCTCTGACGCGCTACCCCCTAGAGGGCTACCGGGAAAAGTGCCTGACCAAGACCGTGCTGGGGACGCGCCATGCCAAAAAGCCGATCGAATTGGAGATACCGATCACGATTGCGGGTATGAGCTTTGGATCGCTCTCCGCCAACGTCAAAGAAGCGCTGGGACGGGCAGCCACAGCTACAGGCACATCCACCACCACAGGCGATGGCGGCATGACTTCTGAGGAGCGGCAATCTTCCAAAACCCTGGTCTACCAGTGCTTGCCCTCACGCTACGGGTTCAATCCCGACGACGTGCGAAGGGCAGACGCGATCGAGATTGTCATTGGTCAGGGCGCAAAACCCGGCGGCGGCGGAATGCTGCTGGGGCAGAAAATCAATCCGCGCGTGGCCGAAATGCGAACCTTACCAGAGGGCGTGGATCAGCGATCGGCCTGTCGCCATCCCGACTGGACAGGCCCCGACGACCTGACGATTAAAATTCAAGAACTGCGAGAACTCACGGATTGGGAGAAGCCGATCTATGTCAAAGTCGGAGCCTCGCGTCCTTTCAATGATGTCAAGCTGGCGGTGCATGCGGGAGCCGATGTCGTAGTAGTGGATGGGATGCAGGGCGGCACGGCCGCAACTCAAACGGTCTTCATTGAGCACG
>DATNQR010000486.1:0-2568 GCA_036703905.1 Thermosynechococcaceae cyanobacterium | reverse complement strand
AGTCTGGGTCTGGGATAGACTTGAACTTGTTCAAATTCGAGAACCTTCCGTGCTTGACCTGAAGCAGATCCGCGAAAATCCAGACCGAGTGCAGGCAAAGCTGAACCAGCGCCACGGTAGCTACGAAATTGAGCCGATCGTCTCCCTCGATCGACAGCGACGGGAAATTGAGGTGGAGCGATCGGCTCTCCAGGCGCGGAGCAACGAAATTGGCAAGCAGGTCGGGCAGAAGATGAAATCGGGTAGCCAACCGGACGATCCCGTACTGCAAGCCCTCAAGGACGAAGGCAACCAGGTTAAGGCCAAGCTGGGAGAGCTGGAGCCGCAGGAGAAAGAGATTCGGTTGCAGGTCGATGCCCTACTGTTAGCCTTACCGAATCTGCCGTTGGATTCCACTCCGATCGGCCGAGACGAAGCCGAAAACGTGGAGGTGCGACGCTGGGGAGACGAGTACAAGCCGGATTACCCCGCCCTGCTGCCCCACTGGGAGATCGCCGAGAAGCTAGGAATTCTCAACACCGATCGGGCGACTAAGATTGCTCAAAGCCGCTTTGTGGTCTTGCTGGGAGCCGGAGCCGCTCTGGAACGCGCCCTGATCCAATTCATGCTGAACCAGCAGGTCGCTGCCGGATATCTGGAGGTGTTGCCGCCGCTCCTAGTTAACTCCCAATCCCTCACCGCTACGGGTCAGTTGCCCAAGTTTGCCGAGGAAAGCTTTCAGTGTAAAGATGATGACCTTTGGCTGATTCCCACTGCCGAGGTTCCGGTGACGAACCTCTACCGCGACGAAGTGCTGACGGCGGAGAGCTTGCCAATTTACCACTGCGCCTACACGCCCTGCTTTCGGAGGGAAGCGGGCAGCTACGGCCGCGACACACGGGGGCTGATCCGCCTGCACCAGTTCAACAAAGTTGAGCTAGTCAAACTGGTGCATCCCAGCACCTCCGAGCAGGAGCATCAAACCCTGGTGCAGAATGCAGAGGCTATCTTGCAGGCGCTGAAACTACCCTACCGAACGATCGAGCTTTGCACAGGCGACCTAGGCTTTGGGGCGGCTAAGTGCTATGACCTGGAAGTGTGGTTGCCCTCGGCGGGAACCTACCGCGAAATCTCTAGTTGCTCTAACTTTGGGGATTTTCAGGCGCGGCGCGGCAACATCCGCTTCAAAGAAACGGGCAAGAAGGGCACGGAGTTCGTCCACACGCTCAATGGCTCCGGCCTGGCCGTCGGACGGACAATGGCGGCGATTCTGGAAAACTATCAGCAGCCCAACGGCACAGTGAAGCTGCCAGAAGTTTTGCAGCCCTATCTAAGTAGAGAAGTTTTGGGCGTTGCTGAATGCTGAAATGAATACCCCTCATTCTCAGCCCTTGTGTAGCTCTAGCCTCACAGGTTAGGACAGGTTTGCAGGCGGTGGAATCTGCCCTATACCCTTTCAAGCCCAATGTCCTAAGCTGTCTACAGCTATATCTCAAGAATAGAAAGATAGACCGTGGTGGCATTCCGTAAAAGATGAAGAGAAACAAGACCTGTTCGGATTCTCGTTAGCGCGGCTCAGACCAACCCATGGAAGGCTCCCCCTATTCCCTACTTTGTTGAAGCACCATCAAACTGAAAAACAGAAGATGCTGGCGGGAGAACTATATCTCGCCACCGATCCAGAACTGGTGGCGGAAAATCTGCGGGCTTGTGACCTGCTGCGCCGTTATCGAGAGACGATCGATGGCGACTGGGACAGCCGCACCAAAATTCTGCAAGCTCTGTTCGGCAAGGCGGGTGCTGATCCCAAGATCGTGCCGCCCTTCCACTGCGACTACGGCTGCCACATTCAGGTCGGCGATCGGTTCTACATGAACTATGGCGGCGTGATTTTGGACTGCAATCAAGTTCACATCGGCCATGATGTCTTCTGTGGGCCCTATGTCCAAATCTACGCTGCTCACCATCCCATTGATCCCAACCTGCGCTTGACGGGACGAGAGCTAGGTTCCCCAGTTTGCATTGGCAACAATGTCTGGATCGGTGGGGGCGCGATCGTCTGTCCGGGTGTGACCATTGGCGACAACACGACGATCGGTGCGGGTAGCGTTGTCACCAAAGATATTCCCTCTAGCGTGGTGGCGGCGGGCAATCCCTGTCGAGTGATCCGAGGGATCTAGCCGTAAGAAATGAACTCAAACTCAACCAGACTTGTAGTGAGAGTTGCTGAGGCGTTTCATCACTTGAGCAAAACAAGTTGAGCAAACATTGTCAGTTGTAGGCGATTAAGGAGATTGGTGCAAGAGAGTTTTGGTTTAGTCTTTCAAGTCAGCCGAGCGATGTCATCCCGTTCATCGTGGCCACCTAGTTCATATAGTCTTCCGTGAGTGTTCTCATTAGTGCTTCAATGTTCTCAATGTTGGAGTTGTGTACGTCCTTCTGAAATGTCAAAGTTTGATGATCAGCTAAAAACTATTTACGCTGTCGATCGCAAAGCGTGGCGGGAATGGTTAAGTCAAAATCACCGCACATCGCCTGGTATATGGTTGGTTTACTACAAGGTGAAAAGTGGTGAACCGAGCGTTCAAT
>DATNQR010000485.1:0-1927 GCA_036703905.1 Thermosynechococcaceae cyanobacterium | reverse complement strand
ATACAGCTTTTGCGGAATCTGCAACCGCTCTGAAATATCTTGCTTACCCAACGGGAAGGGAAGAATGTTTCCGCTTGCTGCCAAGGACTCTAAGCAGCGCTCTAAGTCTGCCTGCAAGCCTGACGCACTTTGATAACGAGCTTCCGGCACTTTGGCAAGGAGTTTGAGTACAATATCTGACAACGATTGGGGCAGCGTTGGCAAGACATCGATCGGTGGCAAAGGCGATCTGGCAATATGGCAATGCACCCATTCCAGCGGATCATTGCCCTGAAAGGGCAGTTGCCCTGTAAGCAATTCGTAAAACGTGATGCCCAGGGAATATAGATCGCTGCGACAGTCAATTTCCCGGTTCATGCGCCCGGTTTGCTCTGGGGACAAATACGCTAGACTACCTTCGATCCGGCGATCGCTGCTCACCATCTGCTGCCCGTGAGGTATGAAGGCGGCAAGGCCAAAGTCACCAATTTTGACTTGCTGGGTTTCTGAGTTGACAATAATGTTGGCTGGTTTGATATCTTTGTGGACGACATGACTGCGGTGAATGTGCGTTAGTGCCGTTGTAACCTGGATCGCCAGCTCGAGAAAAGCAAGTGGTGCTTGAAAGCGATCGCCCAGTTGATCCAGCGATCGCCCACCAAAGTCTTCCAAAATCAGGTAGGGCATACTCTGATGGGACTCTAAAGCGTAGGCGTTGACAATGGCAGAAGCGTTTAATCGTTGGGCGATCGTAAATTCATGCTGGAGTTGCTCAATATTTCTGGGCGTACACTGCTCCGAACGTAACCCTTTAATGATCACGGGGCAATCATCGACAACTCGGATGGCTCGGTAGAGTACCGCTTTTTTCCCTTCTTGCAGTACAGCAGTTGTTGTAAATCCAGGTAACAAAACCATTACGGCTTGAGCTCCTTTCGGGGCGATTCGCTCAGGAGACTAGCGATCGCGTCGATCAAAACAATGGGCTCGATCGGCTTGGCAAGGTGTTGCTGAAAGCCCGCTGCGAGTGCCTGCTGCTGGTCAACTTCGCCAGCGTAGGCAGTAAGGGCAATCGCTGGAATCTGTCCACCGTTTGTGACGGCACGGCTTCTCACGTTCCGCATCAGCATATAGCCATCCATGTCTGGCATCCCAATGTCACTCAGTAAAACATTGGGGGTGCACCGATCCAGCAACGTCAGTGCTTCCTGCGCCGAAGCGGCAGTGATAACTACTGCTCCTTGTTGTTCTAGAACAAAGGCGGCGAGCTCTCGCATATCAGCTTCATCATCGACAACAAGGACTTGCAGCCCCTTCAAGTCAACAGCGGGAGGGTCTAAGCGAATCGTTTGAGCCTGCTTTGATCTGGTTTTCGCTAGGGGAAGCCTCACCGTAAACGTGGCTCCCAGACCCTCACCAGAGCTTTCTGCCTGAACGTTGCCACCATGCATTTCCACAATTTGTCGCACGATTGCGAGTCCCAGTCCTAAGCCCCCAAATTTACGGGTAGTGGCACCATCTTCCTGTCGGAAATGCTCAAAGACATAGGGCAAAAAGTCAGGATGAATTCCTTTGCCAGTGTCGCTCACCTGAATTTGAGCATAGGCGTCAACCGGCTCTAGGGTGATGGCGATTTGCCCACCCGCTGGGGTGAACTTAACTGCATTGGAGAGCAAGTTCCAAATCACCTGCTGGAGCCGATTGGTGTCGCCTAAAACCTGGCCCGCGATTGCATGCAGCGTGGTTTGAATGTGAATCCGTTTGGCCTCAGCCGCCAAGCGCACGGTTTCAGACGCTGCTTCAAGGGTGGTGACTAAGTTCACCGGGGCAACGTTCAACGTTAGCTTGCCCTGCAAAATGCGGGAGACATCGAGCAAGTCTTCGATCAGCTGAGCCTGGAGTCTGGCATTGCGCTCAATGATTTCTAAGGCTTGGTCAGTTTTGGCCG
>DATNQR010000484.1:0-9463 GCA_036703905.1 Thermosynechococcaceae cyanobacterium | reverse complement strand
CGGCTTGAGGTTCTTCCCTTTTGCTCACTTGATCTAGAAGCCCCAAAAATTCCCGCTCGAAGGTGAGTTGGGCCCGATTGGTGCGGCCTCCGAAGTAAAGCTTACCGTCCTGCTGCAAGACCCAAAGCTGAGAGTGAAAGATGTAGCTCATCATCACCCCCGCCATGAGTAGCGCAAACCCAGCATAGACCAGAGGAATTCCGGGATCGGCTTTGATTTGCAGACCCGTACTACCCGTCACCTCCTTAACTGCCAAAGTTACGCCGTTGACTTGAGTAGACATTCCGGCGCGCACTGTGGAGAGCAGCTTGCCGGAGGTGTCGTAGATTAGCAGCATTCCCTGGAGATCTCTAGCCAGCAGCGACACTCCAGCGCTCAAGTCGGGCTTGGTAGGAATCCAAGTTCCCCAGATCCGGCCTTTGCCGCCCGTGTCGAGCTGGGCCATGGGCAGTTGAAAAATAGGGCTGTTGTTGACAAAGACCTGCACCGCCGCGATCGCCCAGTCTGCCTGATACAGCGTTACGCCGCGGTAGCGTAGGGGTTCGTTCACATGAATGGTTTTGCGTTTGACTTCTTTGCCGTCTTTATCCAGCACTGACAGATCCGAGTAGAACTGATCGATCGCTCCGGTAGGCGTGTAGTCGATCCAGAACCGATTCACTTTAACTGACCAATCTCTGGGAACCTGGCCTGCGGCCCAAGTTCCTGCATCAGTGATGTTTTGAATCTGAAACGTCTGCCCGCTGGGGATCATTTCCTGCGCGGTGAAACCTGTGAACGACCCGATGATGCTTCCCAGGAGAATCACCAGAATGCCGACGTGAACGACGATCGGGCCGACACGACCGACCAGACCCTTGTGCGCGTAGAGGGACTGGTCTTGCTGAAATACTTTGTAGCGGTGCTGCTCCAGCAGAGGCGTGATCGAGTCCAGAGGGGCGCGATCGAACTCGGCGCTGAGAGCAAACTTTTGAAACTGGCGGGGCTGGGTGTAGAAGTTCCAGGTGCGGGAAAACCAGCGCAGAGCCGGAAGCTGACGCTTGAAGGTGCAGGTTGTGAGACTCGTGCCAAACAGCACCAGCAATGCCAGAAACCACCAAGTTCGATAGACATGATCGATCCCCAGAATCAGGATCACTTTCCAGGTCAGAAACCCAAATAGCGCAGGGTGTTCGGGATAGTTGGACTGATAGAAAGCGGCTGATTGTCCTTGCTCGATCACTGTGCCTGTGATGCTGAAAACGGCGATCGTCAGCAGCAGGACGATCGCTAATCGCAGATCCGCCAGCAGGGGCACGAGTTCCCGCTTAAAGTAGCTTTGGGGCGCGGTCTTCCAGGTGGAGAGTTTTTCGAGCAGCGAAGAAGTCATTGAGTCTGGGTAGTGGGGGTTGAGGCGTTGCTGAGAGTTTCGGAGGGCAGCTTACAAGTTAGTCAAATCAAGTGAGTCAAATTACTCGAAGGCGATGAACTAAGCAGTGAGAATAATTGGAGTTTCAAGCAGGAACTGGCAGGTTCAAATTAAGTAAAACAGGATGAGACGATCGTGCTTTCGTTGCTTGTTAGAAAAATCTCGATCGGTTCAGCGGTGAAATCTTTGCGCTTGTTTAGCTCTGTCTCTTGCAAAGAACTACCTCAGAAAGTGATGTCGATCTATATAACTATTAGCGAGTCAACAGGAACGTTCCGCTTGAAATTCAATCTTTGCCTCACGAGTTGCCCTGGCGATCAATGGTGGATATAAGGAATATTGCGGCTCACGAATGTTTCCAAGCTGATTTATGAACTGTGCTGATTTATAAACTGTTTGGACTGGCATTCAGTTTAAGGTGCTACTGGTGCTGCAACCTCTGCCAGATTTACTGAAAGAAATTAATCTAGAACTCCACTTGTAACCTCTAGCGATCTTGAATCACCTCAAAACTGAAACCGACCCAGGAGAGAGAACACGCCAAAACCCACCAGCAGAGCACCACTGGCTGGTGTGATCCAACTTGACCAGCGCCGTAGTTCCAGCAGTTTCTTGACCGAAGCCGTGAAAGTTCCCGCCAGAACCAGAGGCGCGACATAGCCGATCGTGTAGGACAGCAGCAGCACACTCCCCAGAACTGGATCTTGGGTGGTAGAAATCCAAGCGAGAATGCTGGCCAGAACTGGTGTGCTGCACGGAGAAGCCACCAAACCAAAGGTAAGGCCAATCAGATACGATCGTGCGCCCTGGGGCCACTCCTTCGAGATCCACCCCATGTCGCCGAAGGAGGGAAGCTGGAACGGCAGTGCCTCTAGTAGGTTCAGCCCCATCAAGATGGCGATGACGCTGACCGCGATCGGCAACCCTAGCCCTACCTGACCGTAGATTTTGCCCAGGACGGCCGCCAAAATGCCCAGTGCCGCTAGGGTGGTGGCTAGACCGAGGGCAAACCAAACCGATTGCAGCGCCGCTTGGGGACGAGTTTTGGCCTCGTAGCCGCCAATGTAGCCGATCGTGATTGGCAGCATGGACAGCATACAGGGCGTGAGGCTGGTGAGGAGTCCTGCCATAAAAATCACGCCAACGCTCACTGGAGTCAGGTGGGCCAGTTGGGTGGCTACGAGGGAATCAGCAAAGTGTTCCAGTTGATAAATTTGGGTCTGCAAACGATCGAGCATTGAGAAGAATTGCCTCGGTGACTTCTCTAGTTTACTGGAGCCAGAGAGCGGGGGACAGGATTCGGAGGACTGGCGGCGGTTAAGCGGAAGCTGACAGGTGGGGTAATTGCGATTCTGCGGTTCTCTGCCACCGCTTGAGGGGGAAGGTGGGTAGCTCTATGTCTCGGCAATTTGGCTGCTATGGCGTTTTGTTCGATTATTTGTGCCCTGAATCGATGTCCGCTTTGAGTAGGATCTGGGCACGACGAACCTTCTGACTACTGCCGTTTAATTTCTTGATCACTTCCCTGAGTTGACTCCGTTCTTCATCAGTTAATTAATCGGACGATATACTTCTTTTGCATAATGCACCCTGCCGCTTGATACGACTTCGCTGATTTTGAGGCAGTTGCCAACCCTAATTTCTAATCGTGACCTTGCACTAGGTTTCTTGGCTAGGTTTCTTGGCTAGGTTTCTTGTACTAGGTTTTCCGTGACACCTCTGCTCCAGTCAGAACTGAAATTGCCCGCGCTGTTGCTCGTAAGAAGCTATTCGCTTATAAGAGACAGTCGCGCTCACTAACAAGCGCATTTCTCCAGATAAGGACTTAACTGGGTGTAAGCTCACTCTACTGACTCAACCAGGCGATCGCCTGTCGAATCCACGCTTCAGCGTCGTCGCTCTTAGACAAAGTGGAACTCTGCCCAACAGCTTGCAGCGCTTGAGCAATTTCACTGTTGGTGTAACCCAGTGCTAGCAAGGTCATCTCCACATCTTCCTGTACTGCGGAGATCGGTAGGGCTGAAGGAGCGGTGATCACTCCGGCTTGCAGTCGCCATTCTGCCAGTTTGGTCTTCAGCTCCAGCGCAATGCGCTCGGCGGTTTTTGCCCCTACTCCAGGGGTTTTGGAGAGGAGGCGGCTGTTGCCAATGACGATCGCCTGCACTAGGTCTTGAATCCCCAGCGTATCCAGCAGCGACAGTGCCAGCTGTGGCCCTACACCGCTCACGCTCACTAGCTGACGGAATAAATCCCGTTCAGAGGCAGAGCCGAAGCCGAACAGCGTCACCTGATCTTCCCGCAGATTGAGATGGGTAAAAACCTGTGTGGTCTCGCCCACGGCGGGTAGTTGCTGGAGCAACCGAGGCACGACTTGCAGATCGTAGCCCACCTGGTTGACTTCCAGGGTGAGGGTGACGCGATTGTTGTTTTTCTGGATGGCTGCAACGATGCCTTTGAGGTAGCCGATCATGAAGGGTGGGAATTATTTTTGAGTTCTGAGTTTCACGTATCCACTCTTTTAGCGGGTCAGGTAGGCGAGGCCGATGAAGCCTGCTAGAAGGGCAAAGGTGGTCAGGAAGAAGTGCTGAAGGGAGGTGCCGCGCTTTTTCACCATGTTTCGCATGGCGAGTTTGACGTAGCTGGGGGGTGGTTCGGTGGAGGTAGGGGACTCGATCGCCTCAGTCACTTGCTCAGCTTCAGCTTGGCTAACTTCAGCTTGCTCAGTTTTGAGGGTTAGCTCTACTTCAGGGTTCGGGGTTTCCATTGGGATTTAAGAGATTATTTGAGTGACCAGGGAGAATCGTAAATGCGGACAACTTTGAAGTCGAGCGTGGTGGCTTGATCTTGCCAGGTCAACCGGTGGATGACAACATCAGCGTAGGCGTGCCAGGTTTCGTCTACCAGGGCAATCGGCACGTTGATCGGGAAAATGCGGTAGCCGGACTTGGTGACAGTGTAGGAATTATCCAAATGGATCGGATCGGGGTAGCCCTGCGATCGCGTCAGCTTCAGAATGCTGTTGACCTGACAGGGCATTCCCATACTGCCTAAGCCTCCACCATCTGGTTTTCCTGGCGCAGATAAGCTTCGATAAAGCTATCCAGATCGCCATCCATCACATCGCCGATCGCGGTAGTTTCCATACCCGTCCGCAGATCTTTCACCAGTTGGTAAGGGTGAAACACATAGTTGCGGATCTGGTTGCCCCAGGCAGCTTCCACCATGTCGCCGCGAATGTCGGCAATCTCTTTGGCCCTTTGCTCCTGAGCGATGATCAGCAGCTTAGCCTTCAGGATCACCAGCGCTTTCTCTTTGTTCTGGAGTTGCGATCGTTCCTCCGTGCATCGGACGGCTAACCCAGTGGGAATGTGCAGAATTCGCACCGCCGTTTCCACTTTGTTGACGTTCTGACCACCTTTACCGCCAGCGCGGGTCGTGGTGATTTCCAGGTCTTTATCGGGAATGTCAAGCTGGATGCTGTGGTCAATCATCGGCATCACTTCCACCCCAGCAAAGCTGGTCTGCCGTTTACCGTTGGCGTTGAAGGGCGAAATCCGCACCAGACGATGGGTTCCCTTTTCGGCCTTCAGGTAGCCGTAGGCGTAACGGCCTTCGATCTCCAGAGTCACAGATTTGATGCCCGCTTCTTCTCCCTCAGAAAGCTCCGCCTGGTGGACTTTGTAGCGGTGGTCTTCGGCCCAGCGAATATACATCCGCATCAGCATCTCCACCCAATCCTGAGAGTCTGTGCCGCCTGCCCCAGCGTTGAGGGTTAGGACTGCGCCTTTCTGGTCGTAGGGGCCGGCGAGCATCTGCTGAAGCTCCCACTGATCTAGATCTTGCCGCAGTTGCCCAACGGTGCTTGCAGCTTCCTGACGCAGGGATTCGTCTGCCTCTAGCTCCAGCAGTTCCAGGACAGCCCGCGCGTCTTCCAGGTTGGTTTTCCACTGGTCAAACTGCTGCAAGTGGGATTTGAGATCGTTGAGTTCCTGGAGGGTTTGCTGAGCACTGGTCTGGTCGTCCCAGAATTCCGGCTGGGTAGAGAGTTGCTCTAGGTCGTGAATTTTGGCGTTGAGGGCGGGTATGTCAAAGATAGTCCTGAGTTTTACCCAGGCGATCAGATAACAGTTCGACTTCGCGTTTGATTTCCGTTGTATCCATGCTCGTCCATTCAGAAGTCACCGGATCTATTCTAACGATCGCGCTCCCTTCTCAGGGCGATCGTGTTTCTCGGTCGAATCTCCAGGAAGCTTCGGACTGCGGCGGTCAAACTATGGTGGTCAAACTGCGGTGGTTAAAGTAGCATAGGTTTTCCGGCAAATTTGACCCGTCCAGAGGCCTTCTTAATGACACCTTCCAGATGATCCAGGATTTCGTCGGCTTTTCCCAACAGGTCGAGGGCTAGAATCGAAGCTAGTCAGTCCTGTTTAGAAGATTCCTAAACCCTCAAAATCCGTGTCATTTCCCTACTTGCGTCTCGAAAACATTACCAAGCGGTTCGGTAGCTTTGTTGCCAACGACAATATCAATTTAGAGATCCAGGCAGGCTCGATTCATGCGCTGCTAGGAGAAAACGGTGCAGGCAAAACCACGCTGATGAACATCCTGTCGGGGCTGTATCGGCCAGATGCAGGGCAGATCTACCTCAACGATCGTCCCGTCCAGATCACCTCACCCGCAGTGGCCATGCAGCAGGGCATTGGCATGATCCATCAACACTTTATGCTCGTGCCGCAGCTATCGGTGACGCAAAACATCATCCTTGGCACAGGAAACCAACTGCGACTAAACCTGCGCCAGAAAGCAGCCGAAATCGCGGAAATGGCGGCAGGGTATGGACTAGCGATCGATCCCCATGCCACCGTGGGCGATTTACCAGTGGGAACCCAGCAGCGAGTGGAGATCCTGAAGGCGCTGTATCGTCGCGCTAAGGTGTTGATCCTGGACGAACCGACGGCAGTTCTTGCACCGGCCGAAGTGGAGTCGTTTTTTGCCATCTTGCGCCAGTTGGCTGCCCGCAATCACACGATCGTTTTCATTAGCCACAAGCTGGACGAGGTTTTGAGCCTGTGCGATCGGGTCACAGTGCTGCAACGGGGGCGCGTCGTTGCCACGACCACCACCCAGGAATCCACCCAGCAAGATCTGGCGCGGCTGATGGTGGGGCGAGATGTGCTGCTTCAGGTCAAGAAGCCCGATCGACCTGCGGGAAAGGTGGTGCTAGAGATCCGAAACTTGCAGGTGCAGGACGATCGCGGCCTCCCCGCCGTGCAAAATCTCTCGCTGCAACTCCGGGCTGGGGAAATTCTCGGCGTCGCTGGTGTGGACGGCAACGGGCAACGGGAATTGGCGGACGCGATCGCCGGACTGCGCCCCGCCACTCAGGGCAGCATTTATTTGAATCAGCAAACCATTACCCATTGGACACCCCAACAGCGGCGGCAACTGAAGCTGGGCTACATCCCTGAGGATCGGCAAAAGATGGGTCTGGTGCTGCGGTTCAGTGTTGCCCACAATCTGATCCTCAAAGCGTTTAACTTGCTGCCCTTTTGCCGTCGCTGGCTGCTGCAATCGGGGGCGATCGATCGCAACGCTACCCAAGCGATCCAGTCCTTCGACATCCGCGCCAGCAGCAGCGCCCTCAAAGTTAGTCAACTTTCCGGCGGCAACCAGCAAAAAGTCGTACTGGCGCGGGAACTCTCCGGGCAACCAGATTTAATCATCGCCATGCAGCCGACTCGCGGTTTAGATGTGGGGGCAACTGAGTATGTCCAGCAGGCGCTAATTACCGAACGCGATCGCGGAGCCGCTATTCTCTACATCTCGACGGAATTGGAAGAAGTGATGCTGGTGAGCGATCGAATTGCGGTGATCTACGCTGGCAATGTAGATATTCGGTCTGCCCGGACTGCAACGAAGGAGCAACTGGGGCTATTGATGGCGGGTGGGACAGGGTAACTTTACTCGTCTGCGCGATCGGGTCGCCATAGACACTTTCGCAAATCCACCTGATCTTTAGCGTTGAATTCTACGCCCTCGGCTTCCAGAAGCGATCGCTGCAAATAGTCACCTCCCAGCCGAAAGGGGGACTCTGAGATCTGTCCTTTCGCATTGATCACCCGATGCCACGGCACATCGCTTTCTGGAGCAACCCGAAACAGGGCGTAGCCCACTAGCCGCGCTCGTCGGGGCAAACTTGCCAACTCTGCTACCTGTCCGTAAGTTGCCACCTGCCCTACCGGAATTTGCCGCACCACTGCATAGATTGCATCGTAAGACGACATTTCAGCGACCGCCCCATCTGCGCCAGAAGGTAGCAACTCGCTCTTCCCATTGCTGCCAGTAGGGGTCGATCGCCGCTTGATCCAGCCAGAACACTTCGGCGGCTTGGTCAGGCAGCGCTATGGCGATCAATGCATGATCCAGTTGCACTCCTCGATCGCGATAGCACTGATTGACTGCGCCCCAGTAGGCCGCTACTTGCAAAGGGTAGTCATTCAGGTGATCCAGATTGTGCTTGGGGCGATCGGCGGTTTTCCACTCGCACAGGCAGGGCACACCGCGAAAACTAGCGACGCAATCGACTTTTCCGCCATAGCCCAATTCCTCATGCAGCACCAATCCTTCCACTAGGCGCACTGCTTCCACCTCCAGCAGCACAGGTTTAATGCTGTCCCAGTAAGGCTGAACATTCTCAGTACACAGCACCGCCTCGCCTTGCAGCCAGCGCTGGATCTGCTTGTGGGTTCCTGTGCCGCGCCGACTGGCAGTGCTGGTGATCTGGGCGGCGGCAGCTGGGCCGATGCGCTGCTGCCAGTTGGCCAAAGCTTGGCGTTGCTCTGGCGATCGCGTGGCATTCAGAATCGTGCTAACGCTGGGAAAGGAGCGCTGACGATCGTCGAGGTAGTACTGTCGGCCGTTCTGCTTCACTTGTTTCGCAGAGTAGGGCGATAGAAGTTGATCGGCGTTCATAAAGCTCTGTGCGCGTCTAAATCAATCTAACTGTTCAGGTCGCTATCGATGCTGCTTCACGTCGATTTGCTGACACATTTCCAGCAAAGGACAGCGGGAACACTTGGGCAAGTCGCCTGTACAAATGTGCTTGCCGAAGGGAACAAGCAAGCGATTGATCTCGATCCAGTAGGGTTGCGGTAGTTTGGCTTGCAGAGCGGCGAGGGTCTTCTCCGGCGATCGCGTTTGCACATAGCCCCAGCGATTGGTGACGCGATGAACGTGAATATCAACGCTGATGCAGGGCTGCTGACAGGCAATCCCCAGCACCAGATTGGCGCATTTGGGCCCGACTCCATTGAACGCAACCAGGGTATCGAAATCGCAGGGTAGTTCGCCTTGGTGGTGGGCAACGATCTCCTGGGCGATCGCTAGAATCTGCGGCGCTTTTGTTTCGTGGTAGGTGGAAGCCTGGATCAAGCGATCGATCTCGTCCACTGCCAACCGACTCATCTGCTCCGGTGTCCGGGCTACCTCCAGCAGCTTGATGGATACAGGCAAGCTAGTTTCGTCACGAGTGCGGATGGAAAGAATGCAGCCGACTAACTGCTCGAAGGGCGATCGATAGCCCCGCTCTGCCAATTCAAACATCGCGGCTTTTGGGAATGGCTGCACTGCCTGACGTAGAAGCGCGATCGCAGCCTCAATCTCAAACTCTGCCTTCATCTGCACCTCGCCGATCGCTACTTAACGCTTGCTGCTCACCACTCATAGCTCACCACTCATAGCTCATCGCTTACCCGCCGCCTGTCCCCCTTCCTGTAGAATGTCTACGGTTAGCTTGTAGACAGTCACTCACAGGAACCCCATCATGGCCCAGGCAGCGATTCCGCAAAGCGGATCTCTCGCGAGAATCGGCATCATCGGCGGCAGCGGACTTTACAAGATGGAAGCGCTCAAAGATGTAGAGGAAGTGACGATCGACACGCCCTTTGGGAGTCCATCCGATGCCGTAATTCTCGGCACGCTGGACGGAACGCGGGTCGCCTTTCTGGCACGGCATGGACGCAACCACCATCTGCTGCCCTCTGAGCTTCCCTTTCA
>DATNQR010000483.1:0-10075 GCA_036703905.1 Thermosynechococcaceae cyanobacterium | reverse complement strand
CCCTGATCGGTTTCGATCAGCAGACAGTGACAGACTAAGTGAGCCGTTAAACTTCGACTAAAGCCATCGAACAATGCCCCACCGACTGGACACATACAGCCGCAATTAAGATGATGAATCTGCATAAGTTCTCTCTTATTGGAACGGCGCAAGATGTCCAGCCAGACTAGAAACCTGCATCACTGTTTACCTTGATCTCATAGGAGCCGTTTGACTCAGCCGCTTGACTCAACAATAGAAACTCAACTTTCTATTAACGTCTAACTTGAGACTGAGAGAAAACAGAATTACAGCTATAGCCTCAAAGCATCAGTATTCATATACTTGCCTTACCAGAATTTGCCCTCCCCCCAAATCCCCTTTCCAGGGCGGGATGAGAGTCAGTCGTTAGTGTTTTAAGTACGTTATTAGCTTAAGTAGGTATAGGGTGCAGAGGGCAACACCCCACACCTACTTAAAACCCAATGTCCTAAGCTGTCTACAACTGTAACTGGGAGAAAATGTATCTTTTGATTGATTCCTCAGAAATTTAAGGAACGCCACGTAATTGAAAATAGCGAATTAAAAGGATTGTCTATTCCCAACCTTCAATTATCTAAGGATTCTCCTTTATCTTAAGTTCTGCGATGTTCCACAAACCCCAACTAGGCAGACCAGTGTACTTCAAACCCTCGATCGTGTTGCGAGCCGCCAGCAAGGCTCGATCGTTCACCAGATAAATCACTGGAAGTTGATCTTGCACCAAGCGCTGGAATTGGGCATAAAGTTCCTTGCGCTTGGTTTCGTCGAGTTCGGCGGCGGCGGCGATGTAGAGCCGATCGATCTCGCGTTCCATTTCTGTGAGTTGCCAATCTTGAATCGGTGGCTGACCGGCCTGCTGTTTCAGGTTAAAAGCGTGGGAAGCGCCGCTACTCAGCCATAGATTGGCTGCTTGGTGAGGTTCAATGCCTCCACTAAAGCCGATCATATGGGCTTCCCAGTCCCGTGAGGAGGAAGTTTTTTCGATCAGGGTGTTAAAGGCGATCGGGTTGAAATCGACCTGCATCCCAATCTTGCTCAAGTCTTGCTGAACCTGAGCGCCGATCGCCACTCGTACCAAATTATTGGCATTGGTCAGCAGCGTAAACCGCACTCGGTTGCCGTCGGCATCCAGCAGATGTCCCTGGGGATTGTAGCGAAATCCCGCCTGCTTCAGCAGTTCTCGCGCTTTATCGGGATTGTAGTCGTAGGTCTTCAGTCCGGTTTCCACAAAATAGGGACTCTGCACCGAGATCGGCGAGTTTTGCGTCACTCCCAGTCCCCGGTAGATGTTGTTGTTGATGCGGGCCCGATCGATGCTGTAGGCCACTGCCTGCCGAAACTCCAGGGTATTGAACCAGCGAGACTTGATGGGGTTAACAAACGGCTTACCGTCTTTGTTTTTGCCCTTGTTCAAGTTGAAGTTTAAATACAGCGTTCCCGACCACGGGCCACCATCTTTGATCTGAAAATTGCCTCGCTCTTCTTCTCGTTTCAGGAGCGGAACATATTCCGGGCGCAGTGGGCGAATATCTCCAATCACGTCTAGATCACCCGATCGAAACCGCAGCAGTTGCGTGTCAGTGTTCTCGGTGATTTGCCAGATGATGCGATCGATGTAGGGTAGCTGTGTTCCGGCTGCATCTTTGCGCCAGTAGTGTGCGTTGCGCTGAAACACCAGCCGCTGTCCTGCTACATAGCTCTCCATGCGGTAGGCTCCGTTAACCACCACCGCTTTGGGATCAGTGTTGGTTCCCCAAGTCGAGAGAAAGGCTAGATTGCCATCAGAGCCTTTCGTTTTCAGAGTTTTCTCTAGGGCGTGCTTCGGCAAGATCAAAATGCCATCCGGCGCAGAAGTCGATCGTAGAAACGGCGCGAAGGGTTCAGGCAAGGTGAACTCCACGGTGCGATCGTCCAGCTTGCGAACCTGGGGAAAGGCTTTGCTTGTGCCAATCTGAATGTTCTCTTTGGCATCGGTGGGAATCGCTGGATTGGCCACCACATCTTGGTACGTGAACACCACATCATCGGCTGTCAAAGGTTGCCCATCTGACCACCGCAGCCCCGATCGCAGCTTGAACACGACACGCTTCTTATCCGGCGAGATCTGCCACGACTCTGCCAAAGCTGGCTCCACTTCCCCCGTCACGCCATTCTCACGGGTCAACCCCTCATAGCTGAACAGGAAGATGTTGGGGAAAGTATTGGCGTTGGCAAAGTTGAAGGTGTTGGGATCAGTAATGGTACTCAGCACCAGTTGCGACCCCTGAGCGGTTTGGGTCCGGTACTGGCTGGTGGTGCAGCCAGTCAGCCCCAGTAGTAGCCCCAGCACCAAGACGATCGCTCCCCCTAACACCCGTAAACGGGGAGATCTAGCCAGGTAAGTAGCAGCACTCATAATCCGAGACAAGCAGATGTAATCTTTTAGAAGCAAATGGGTTCTCTAGAGGAAGGAGTCATGTTGAGTGAGTCCTTCGATGCTACCGTCTGCGCTCTAATTTTCCACCTGATTTCTCAAACTTCATGTGTTTGAAAAATCTCTAAGGTTTCCAAATAGTTGCAGAACCTTAGCTAGAAAAATTGGTGCAATCACCTAAACTATGGGAAACCTACCTCATTAATTGTTCCCAAATTCAGCTTACGCAGGGAGTTTAGCCAGATGAATACAGCCGTTCAGCTTTCTTGGGGATTGGTGATTGCAACTTATCGCCGCGAGAAAGTTTTGCCCATGTGTATAAAGTTTGCTGTGGAGCAGACGCGCAGACCGATCGAAGTTGTGGTTGTGGATGCCAGCGACTATTGGGAAACCACCCGCGACACTGTTATGACAGAGATTGCCTCGCAGCACCCAGACATTCGCTGGGTTTATGTGGCTGCCGAGCAACGATCGCTAACCGTTCAAAGAAACCAGGCAATACGTCTGGCAACGGCAGATATAGCGTTTCTGTTTGATGACGACTCGCTGATGTACCCTGACTGCGCTGAAGAAGTAATGCGGGTCTATGAAGCAGACCCAGAGCAAATCGTTAAAGGAGTGCAAGCCAACCCTCACGAGCTTCCACCCAGCGATCCTAGAGTGAGTGATTCAAAGCATTACACTGCCGAGTCCAAAGGGTTGTACTCCCGCTACGGCTTTCTCAGTGCTATCTACCGATTTCTTTGGAAGAACTTATTGCTGATGGACTCTGGCATCAACTTCATTCCCTACGATGGTCGCTACCCTACCCACGTTCTTCCGTCAGCAGTGCAACAGCTGCATATAGCACCAGCAATACTTCTGGCAGGGTTCCGAATGACCTACCGCCGTGAAGCAGTTTTGAAGGAGCCGTTTGAGCCGTTACTGCGTTACTACGCTGCTTGGGAAGACGTGGATGCCAGCTATCGAGTTTCCCGTCAGGGCGCTCTCCTGACTGCCCTAGATGCCGATGTGCATCATTTCTACAGTGCTTCGGGTCGCATCAATCGCCTGCAAGTGGCAGCCCTTTCGTCGCTCAATCAGGCAATTTTTCTGAGGAAATATTCCAGCAATTTGCGCAGGGATAAACGGGCTTTTTACCAATTGATGGCGCGACGAGTTATTGCAGAAGCTCTCAAGGATACTTTGTCCTGTCGATGGAAGTTTCCTCAGCTTCGGGGCATTTTGGTGGCGCTCAAGCACGCGCCCTCCGTTTTCTTCCTGCCCCTGGAAGAACTCAATGATTGGTATCCTTCACTGCAAAAGCAAATTATCGAAATGACCTAAACCTTGTCTACTTTTTAGCTGGGTTCCGAAGGAGGGAGAGAGCGATCGCTCTCTCCCTCCTTCAGAATTGGTGAGCTGTGTAGGTGCTGTAAAAAGCGTGCCGGGATATCTCGACTAGCCCCCCAATGCAGGTGAAGGTAGGAAGCGTGGAGATTGGACAGGGAATAGCCCTCGGTGGAGGGGAGAAACTGATAGAGGGGATTGAGGGGCAGAGTGGTGAGGTGGGAGCGGTGGAATTCGTGACCGGAAACGGTCTGACCCTGAGTGAGTAAGGGAGAATCCTGAAGGGCGATCGCCTGCCTGTAGCCCAGCACCAGTCGCGATCCCATCACCGTACTTGTTGGCAGCGCTCCCACCATCGGAAAGGTGCGGCCCTCTAGATCCGTGAGGGTTTCGCAAAGATACATCAGTCCACCGCACTCAGCATAGGTCGGCATTCCCTCAGCGATCGCCTGCCTCACCGCTTTCCGCGCCGCTTCATTCTCCGCGAGTTGAGCCGCAAACATTTCAGGGAAGCCGCCGCCAAAGTACATTCCCTGTACTCCCTGCGGCAGCGCTGCATCGCTCAACGGACTCCAGGGGATCAACTCTGCCCCCAACTCCCGCAGGATATCTAGATTATCTGCGTAGTAGAAACTGAAGGCGGCATCCTGAGCGATCGCAATTTTGGGATGATGAACTGTGGATTGCGAATTGTGAGGGGGTTGAGTTTTCAGTCCAATCGATCGGTCTTCGCAACATACTCTTGATTCCCCCAAGTCCTCCTTTAGGGGGGGAAATTTGAGCAGAGACTGGGTTTCCTCCTTCTTGAGGGAGGTCATGGAAAATTCTAAGGGGTCAGACTCATTGCTTTGATGGGTGCGATTCTGCATCCCCTTAGCTCCCCATCTTGCTACCAGAGGCTCTAGGCGCGACCAGTCGAAGCAGGTTTCGCCGAGATCGGCCAATCGATCGATCACAGCATCCAGATCCTTCAGTTCATCGGTGGGGATCAGTCCGAGGTGGCGGTCAGGCAGCGAGATCCGGTCTTCTCGCCGTAGCACTCCCAGAATAGGCACATTTGAAGGGGCGATCGCTCCCTCAAGCATTCCCAAATGACGATCGCTTCCCACTCGGTTGAGGACAACACCAGCAATGGTGAGGCGGGGATCGAAGGAGCGGTAGCCGTGGAGCAAGGCAGCGATCGAGTGAGACAGGCGGCTGCAATCCAGCACTAGCAGGATTGGTAGATTCAGCAAGCGGGCGACGTGGGCTGTGCTGCCAAAATCCTGACGATCAGCGGCTCCGTCAAACAGCCCCATCACGCCTTCGACGATGGCATGGGTCACGTCCTGTGTATGTTTCTGGAAGCACTGCTGCACATACGCTTCTGAAGTCAACACGGGATCAAGGTTGCGGCAAGGCCGCCCCGTCACGTACCGATGAAACATCGGATCAATGTAGTCGGGCCCAACCTTGAAGGACTGCACCTGTAGGTTGCGGCGGCTCAGGCAAGACAGCAACGCCAAAGTCACCGTTGTTTTGCCAACTCCACTGCGTTCACCAGCAATGATCATGAAGTTTTTTGAGCAATGAAGGTCGATCGCTTCGCCATGCTTCACCCCCTCAACCTGAGAATCTGCGCGGTTAGCTCCATGCTTTCTTCATACAGTGAATCCTGTCCCCAGCGCTGAAGCTGCTGTCCCAGGAGGGTTTCTGCCCGCTGGTCTGCCAGGGAGGAAACCTGCCGAATGCGGGCAGACTGAGCTGCACCACCCGCTTCCATCCGCATACAGCCCGTGGTTTCCGAGCAGAGAATGGTGGTGCAGGCCGCCGCAGGGTCAGTGGAGTCGAGGCGTAACCCGATTAAGTCACCAATTACTGCCCCAGGAAGCACGGGAACGCCGCCGAGTTCAGCTTTCACTTGGCGCTGATCGTGGGTGACAAACTCAAGGTGGTGAATATCGTAGTCGCTTTTGCCGCCCATCTCCAGGGTGTAGCTCACTGGAGTCCATTGCAGCCGACTGGCCAGCCAGCCCAGATACATTAGGGCCTGAGCGGAGTTGCCCTTTTCGTAGTCGATCGTCACCCGATCGACTTGCTTCAAGGAGGCGCGACGCTCTGGCGGATCAAATGCTTCTGCTGCCAACTCCTGCCATGCAGCCAACCGAGACCAATTGAGGTCAGCGATGCGAATGCCGTCTGCCATGAGGCTCAACAGCTTTAGCAGTTCCTCGTGGGGTTCTTGGAAGGCGCTAGAGTCGACGATCACAGAATTGCACAGCCCGCCAAGTTTTCGCAGCAGTTCAATGCTGGGGTCGGGAGAAGCTTTCCACCAGAGAAACTTGGGCAGATCCGCAATCACTAGTGATCCTACCAAGCTGCTGAGGCGATCGGCGGCGGTATCTGTGCCCTTGAGGGTGATGTACTCGCAGCAGATTAGTGTGCTTTGGCTGCGCTTCTGGATGGGACAGTAGGCGGATACTTGAGCGTTGATCCCCGCATCTTCACCTGCCGAGGGCAGCAGAGAGATAATGCGGCACGGGTTCTGGCTGGCGATCGCATCGGCGATCGCGCCAGCCCCACTAGGAGCATACTGGGGAGTTCCGTCGTCGCTGTTCTCGGCTCTATGCGATCGCTGATTGGCGACCTCGGCGCGGAGACGATTCAGAAGCTCGGGGCTGGGCTTGCTGTCAACCGATAATCCAAAAGCTTTCTGGGCTGCTTTCAGGGCTGCTTCCATTTGCGGGCCCATGATCCCGTCGATCGGTCCTTGATAAAATCCCAGCGATGAGAGCAAGTCCTGAGTCTCTTCAGGTTCGTAGACAATCAGCGTAAATGTTGCGGCCCGCGTTGCGCCACCGCCACCACCATCTTGATTGGCGGCGTTGTACATTTGCCAAATTTGAGACAGTTCCGCCTCAATCTGACTGAGCGACACATCCTTGGGAGCTTGTACGGAAACTAAGGGGGCTGATTGGGTAGGCGGCATAGGGGGTGGGGGATGGGGAGGTGGGGATAGGGTAGCGATACGAATGCGAAATCAAAACCAACTCTCGTGTGATGCGCGACTTTACCTGAGCTTATTTCCTGAATTTAGCTGAATTCAACCCTCACCCTAGCCCTCTCTTTGAGGAGAGGGGTGAGGTTTCGTAGTCGCACATGGCACTCTAAACTTTCGCACTTTCAACTTTCGTACTCTCGATTCTCGATCGACTGATTAAAGTCTGCGCCAGCGACGACCATCGCGGTTGATCAACTGTTCAGCCTCGGCAGGTTCCCAGGTTCCAGCTTCGTACTGGGGAATCAGGGCTGGATTGCTGGGCGCCTCCCAAGCGGCTAAAGCAGGAGTGACGATGCGCCAAGCCGCCTCCACCTCGTCGGCACGGGTGAACAGCGTTTGATCGCCCATCATGGAGTCAAGCAGCAGGCGATCGTAGGCTTCGCCACCAGAAATCCCAAAAGAAGAGCCGTACTGAAAATCCATTTCCACCGGCCGAGTGCGGAGGCTAGAACCAGGCATCTTGACATCAAATCGCATGGAGATGCCTTCATTGGGTTGAATCCGCAAAGTCAGCACGTTCGGGTTGATTTGCTGCGTAGTGGACTGGAAGATCAAATAAGGCACTTCCCGGAACTGAATAGCAATCTCAGATACCTTCTTGGGCAAGCGCTTGCCGGTGCGGAGGTAGAACGGGACTCCCTGCCAGCGCCAGTTGTCGATCGCCAGCTTCAAGGCCACATAGGTTGGAGTCGTGGATTCAGGGTTTACTCCCGGCTCGCTGCGGTAGCCCGGAACCTGCTTGCCCTTCATCCAGCCAGCCGAATACTGCCCTCGCACGGCGGACAGTTCCAGGTTGTTCACGTCCGCCAAGTGAGTTGCCTGAAGTACTTTCACTTTCTCGGTGCGAATGCTGTCCGCATCTAGAGAGTTGGGTGCTTCCATTGCCGTCAGACAAGCCAACTGCATCAAGTGGTTCTGCACCATGTCCCGCAGCGCGCCGGAGGTTTCGTAGTAGCCTGCCCGATCCTCTACACCCACGGTCTCGCCCACGGTGATCTGAACGTGATCGACAAATTGGCGGTTCCACAATGGCTCAAAAATTGCGTTGGCAAACCGGAACACCAGCAGGTTTTGCACGGTTTCCTTGCCGAGGTAGTGGTCAAGCCGATAAACCTGATTTTCCTTACACACCTCGCTAACCACACGGTTCAAGGACTGGGCCGAGGCCAGATCCCGACCGAAGGGTTTTTCGATCACTAAACGGTGCTTTTGGGGATCGACCAGCATTCCTGCGGTTCCCAGTTGCCGGATTGCCTCTGGGAAAAATTGTGGCCCTACGGACAGATAAAATAGGCGATTGCCACGGGTGCGGCGGATAGTGTCAATTTCCTCTAGGCGGGATCTGAGCTTCTGGTAGTCTTCTGGATGGTCGATGTTTCCAGGAGAGTAGAACAGTCCCTGAGCAAAATCTTTCCAGAGTTCTTCAGAGCCGATGCCGTCAGAGAACTCTTCGATCCCTTCCCGCATTTGCTCTCGGAAGTAGTCATCGCTCCATTCGCGCCGCGCCACGCCAACGATCGTCGTTTCTGGAGCCAGCCGCCGCTCTCGCCTCAGGTGGTAGAGGGCGGGAACCAGTTTGCGCTTGACTAGATCCCCAGAAGCTCCAAAGAAAACAATGATGTTTGGCTCTGGGGTGCGTTCTTGCTGAAGCCCAACGCGGAGCGGATTTTCGAGCAGAGTGACCATAGGCTTAGAGGGCAGATTTAGGCTTAGAAGGAGAATTTAGCGGTGATCGAGGAAGTAGAAAGAACGAGACAAAGGCAGAGGGGAGGCAGGGTAATCCACAGAGTTCCTTAGCTTTGAGCTTAAAGGCTGAGAGCAGATTGACTGTATCCTGTGCTTCAGTTTGCGGGATTGCGGCGAGCTGGATTGGTGCTGGGCGAGCTAGTGCTGGGCGATCGCCCCATCTTCTTTGAGGCGCGATCGTGCCTGGATAAACGACTCTACCAGGGTTACATCCTCAGGGCTACCGATGACCAGGGGAGTGCGGGCGTGGAGCTTCTCCGGCACAACGTCCAGTATGGGTTGAGTTCCGGTGCTGGCTCGGCCGCCTGCTTGCGCCAGCAGAAACGCTAGGGGAGCAGTTTCGTAGAGCAATCTCAGCTTCCCTTCTGGCTTTTTGACCGTGCCCGGATACAGGAACACGCCGCCCTGAAACAGAATTCGGTGAATGTCTCCCACCAGTGCGCCACTGTAGCGAGCCGTGTAGCCTTCATGCCGATGCACGTAGCGAATGTAATCCCGAATAGATTCATCCCACTGCCAAAAGTTGCCCTCATTCACGCTGTAGATCGGGCCGTGAGCAGGAACCTGGATATTCTCACTGGAAAGAATGAACTCGCCAAGACTGGGATCGAGGGTGAAAGCGTGAACCCCAGTACCGATCGTGTAGACCAGCATTGTACTAGGCCCATAGAGAATGTATCCGGCTGCCAGTTGCTTGTGCCCATTGCTCTGCATTAGATCGCTGGCGGTGCCGTCTAAGTCGTCGCCCTCCTGCTGGCGGATCGAGAAGATCGATCCCACGTTGATGTTGATGTCCACGTTGGAGGAACCGTCGATCGGGTCATACAGCAAAGTGTAGCGGCCGATCGGGCAGTTCTCTGGGATGTAGTAAACGTCGTCCATCTCCTCGGAGGCCAGCCGGCAAACCAATCCGCTTTGCTTGAAGACTGAGATAAACACCTCGTTGGCGTACACATCCATCTTCTTCACTGATTCGCCCTGCACGTTCACGCCGCCAGTGAACCCCAGTGCCCCCTCCATCAGTCCCGCCCGACTCAGCCGCCGCGCGATCAGCTTTCCAGCCAGAGCAATTCGGTTAAGAATAGCGCTGAGGTCTTGGGCTTGTTCGGAGTAGCTCTGAAGCTGCTGAAAAACGTGCCGGGAAAGGGTTGTGCAGTCACCATCCAGAGCGGGTTCACGCTCTAAGGTCGCGTAAGCATCGACCATTGTTCCTTTCTCCTGGGTGAGTCGGCTTGGGGGGATGACTCCGATCGTTCTGATGCCGAAGCTCCCTGCTTCTATATTAGGAAGGCCTTCGGGGATCGGAGGGGAACTTTAGACGAACTATAGATTAGGCACAATAGATTGAACTAGAGATTGAACTAGGTGGAGTTTGGTCATCTCAGCCCCAGCTTTGTACGCCAGCTTTACACCCTAGCTCTGCTGCCCTGGCTCAAACGCAGGACAGAAGCCGTCGGGGGTGACTTTGAGTTCAAACAGAGGAGAGATGCCATTCCAGCAGCGCTGACCGCGGTAGTGACGACAGT
>DATNQR010000482.1:0-7763 GCA_036703905.1 Thermosynechococcaceae cyanobacterium | reverse complement strand
CCACTTCTCCATCAAACAAACTCACCCAATAGCGCTGCATTCCGTAGGTTCCGGTGCAGAACAGCAGTTGGGTTAGCAAACTGAGGGCCAACTCGTTTAGTTTCTCATCAGTGTTGTAGGCCAGCACCGCCCCCCGGCTGGGATTCATCCGCGATCGAAAGTGGGCCCGGAAGCGCTCCAAATATTCTGCCAACCGGAAGTGATGCTCCATCGACAACTGCTTGTCGCTCAGTTGTTGATAAGCCAGAAGCAACTGCCGGATCAGCACGGTCAACCGTCGCGCCAAAGCCCTGGTGATTATTACTAGGGCTTTGGCTTCAGTCAAAGTCATAGGACGACGCTGACTGTAGCGCCGGAGCGGGTTGGTGCTGCGGAGCCGCCAGAGCAAGACTCGATTTTTGATCACCCCGTCCAGCTCTAGCTCCCGCGCCATGCTCAGGATTCCTTCGGAGCCTCCCAGGTCGAGGGCTTCGATCGCCAGCAGCATCAAGTCAATCTGCGTCCTGGCTCGACGGGGACATCCCTCCTCCACACCCACAGGGTCGGGCAGATTTTCTAGAATAAGCGGACTGGGTTGGGTTGGGGGACTGTTCAACTGCATTACACTCACGGACACATCCATTCCAAGCTGGGGGACGGGGCTAAACTAGACTCACTGACATCGCCAGACTGACATCGCCAAACTGACATCGCCAGACTTAAACACCGCCAAACAACGATACGCGATCGCAGCAGAAATCGAAACAGCAAGAGTGCTGCAACTCTAATCATGAACGATTTTGCAGTACTCCATATCATTACGATAGAAATTCGTCAGAAGTTCCTGCCAGCGCCATCCAACGGACTTGACTCCTACCGAACCATCGACCCCGCCACGCCAAACTGCCACTCAGGGAAACAAACTATGGAAAGTAAACAACTGGGCAACACCGATCGCACCATCAGCGCGATCGGTTTAGGCGGGATGCCGATGTCCCTCAGCGATCGTCCGTCTGAAGCCCAAGCGATTCAGGTGATTCACACTGCTCTCGACCTCGGCGTGACGCTAATCGACACCGCCGACTCTTACTGCCGCGACGAATCGGATAAGCACCACAACGAGCGTCTGATTCACAAAGCGCTTCAGCAATACGAAGGGGATACGACAGGGGTAACGGTAGCCACGAAGGGGGGATTGATGCGCCCCAATGGTTCCTGGACGCGCAACGGCAACCCCGCTCACCTCGAAAAAACAATTCAGGAAAGCTTTGAAGCGCTGGGCGGACAGCCGATCGACCTGTGGCAGTACCACGCGCCGGATGCAGACTACACGATCGCGGCCTCCCTGGCTCCGGCAAAAGCAGCGATCGAGCAGGGCAAAATTCGCTATGTGGGGGTTTCTAACTTCTCGGTAGAGCAGATTAAGCAAGCCCAGGACATGGTGGAAGTCGTTTCGGTACAGAACCAGTTCAATCCCTGGCATCGGCAACCGGAAACTGACGGAGTACTGGCGTATTGTGAACAAGAGGGGCTGACGTTTCTGCCTTGGAGTCCGCTAGGGGGCAGTCGGCGGGTGAGTCAGCTACCCCAGATTGTGCCGATCGCCCAGCTTGCTGAAGAGAAAGGGGTGTCTGTCTACTGCATTGTGTTGGCGTGGCTACGGGCAAAGTCGCCTGCGGTTGTGCCGATTCCGGGCGCAAAGCGAGAGTCCAGTCTGCGAGATTCGCTCCGATCGATCGAAGTCACGCTTTCTGAAGCTGAGGTGCAGCAGATCGATCGAGCCACCCGCTAGGTGTGATCCAAATCAAAAACTGTGACAGTCCAAATCACTGCAAAAATAAAAGCTTGTCACACTATCGGAGGGTTTAGATCAGGGTGGGACAGCGATCGTATCACTCAGTTGCTAGGGTTGCCGTCACCTTCATTGCTACCAAAGCGAGAGATAGTATGAGATATAGCTTTTTGCTCCCTCATACTTATTACTTAATTCCCTTTGCTTGATTCCTTTTGACTGTTCATGCCTGCCTTGGAGAACTGGGTATGTTCAATGCAACAGAAATTCTGATTACTGCCTTTGTGCAGCAGCTACAGGCGGGCTATCGGCGCACCTATGGAAACCTCAAGGCGGACTATGCTGAAATCATTGCCTGGGCAGGCAGCATGGCGCTGGAAAACATCGCCAACAGCGACGCGCTCTACCATGATGTGGAGCATACGATTCTCGTGACGCTGGTGGGGCAGGAGGTTTTGCGCGGTCGCCACATTCGCGAAGGCGGTGTCTCGCCAGAAGACTGGCTGCACTTTATCATTTCCCTAGCCTGCCACGACATTGGCTATGTGCGCGGGGTGTGCCGAGAGGACAGCGACAATCTCTGTGCCACGGGCATTGACGGAACAATGATCGCCCTAGCTGCGGGCGCAACTGATGCTAGCCTGACGGCCTACCATGTCGATCGGGGCAAGCTCTTCATCCAGGAGCGCTTCAGCGACCATAAGCTGATCGACACGGCGATCATCAAGCACAACATCGAACTCACTCGTTTTCCTATTCCCGCCAAGGAAGACCATCAGGACACTACACATTACCCTGGTCTGGTTCGTGCTTCTGACCTGATCGCGCAACTCAGCGATCCGCGCTACCTCAAGAAGATCACAGCTCTGTTCTACGAGTTTGAGGAAACTGGGACGAACAAGGTGCTGGGCTATGAAAATCCGGGTGACTTGCGCCGCGACTATCCCCAGTTCTACTGGAAATCTGTCTATCCTTACATCGGGCCAGCGCTGCATTATCTGTCGCTAACGCAGCAGGGACAACAGATTACCGCCAGCCTCTACGCCAATGTATTTGTGGTGGAGCATGGCAGTGGCGGCGAGAAGTAGGCATAGCTGCTGAGATCGGCTCTGAAAGGGCTGTTGCAAGAATGCGTCAGTCTACTCCCAGCCAGGCCAGCAAGCCATGTCCCGTGAAGTATTCGATCGCCAGCAAAGCCACAAAGCCGATCATCGCTGCTCGACCGTTGAGCGTTTCGGCAAACCAGCCAAAGCCAAACTTCGGTTCAGTTTGCCTGGGCATTTGGGTGGGTTGAGGTTGAATCATGGCGCTCTCTCCGAGGGAAACTAATAAAAAGTGAGGGAAACTAATAAGGTGTGAAGCTGACGAAATGTAAGACTAACGAGCAGGACTTATGTAGAAGAAACTTCCCGACCTTCTCAACAAGACGATTTAGAGGTGGGGAAACCAATTCAGGCTTCAACTGCGTTAGTCCTGACAAGACTGAACAGTAGCTATCTCCGCCAGCCCTGCCTCTGAAGACACTTCTCTTCTACGGCTTTTCACGCAGCCTAGTATAGCCCGTCGAGCGGCGGGGTTAACCGCTCTGAAAGTACGGCTTTCTCACCACGATTCCGTCTAGAAATGGATACTCAAGCGGACAGGATGGCGATACAGTAGAAGGTGAAACCTGAGTTACAACTCTTAATAAAGGGTGGATCATTCTGAAGCTGCGACCCTGGTCGATTAGTTGAAAAGGCTGTCTGTATTTTGATTAAGCCTCTCGCCAGCCCAGACAGAATGAAACAGGTTGCAGTCCTGGCAGCAACCTTTGACTGCCGATTGCGTTTTGACTGGCTTTGGTAAATTGTTCGAGTAGGCAAGCTGTATGTACAAAAAACTAATTTCTTCAATCAAGCCAGTGCTGCGATCGCTCTTGGGCGTGGTGCTGGTGCTGGCGCTGACTCTAGGCCCTGCGGGCGATGCAATGGCAGCACGCGGCGGCCGGATCGGTGGCGGCTCCTTCCGTGCCCCTGCTCCCAGCCGTAATTACTCCGCTCCCCGCACCTATGCTCCGGGTGGTGGCTATGGCGGCTACGGCGGTGGCTATTATCCAGGCGGCGGTGGCTTTGGCTTCCCCTTCTTGCTGCCAGTGTTTGGTGGTGGCTTTGGGGTTGGGGGTTTGTTCTCCATCCTGATTTTCCTGGCTGTGGCTAACTTCTTGGTGCAGAGCTTTCGTCGCGTCCGTGGTGGTGACGAATTGGGTGGAGAGACCTACACTAGCGACTCCACCATTTCGGTGGCTAAGCTGCAAGTCGGTCTGCTGTCCCAAGCGCGAGAACTGCAAACTGACCTCAACCGAATTGCCCAGAACGCCAACACTGGCTCTACGACAGGTTTGGCAGAGGTGTTGCAGGAAGCCAGCTTGGCCCTGCTGCGCCACCCAGAGTACTGGGCTTATGCTGGCTCCGGTGTGCAGCAGGCTCGTTTGGAATCGGCTGAGGTGCAGTTTAATCGCCTAGTGCTGGCGGAGCGCAGTAAGTTCAGTGGCGAAACCCTGTCTAACGTCAACAACCAGCTAAAGCAAGCGCCGATCGCGGGTCAGTTGGCAGCAGCAGGTGGAGCACTGGCAGACACGCAGGCTCCTGGTGAATATATCGTGGTGACGCTGCTGGTCGGCGCTCAGGGCAACTTGAAGCTGCCGAAGGTCAACAGTCCAGACGAGCTGCGGCAGGCGTTGCAGCAGTTGGGCGGCGTGTCTAGCGATCGTCTCTTGGCTCTGGAAGTGCTGTGGACTCCCCAGGCTGAAGGCGATGTGCTGACTAGCGAAGATTTGCTGGTGGAGTATCCCGAATTGAAGCTGATCTAGAAATCTAAACAAGGCGCGCTCGTTCGGCTTTGAGCTGAGCGATCCTTCCTAAAGGAGATGAAGCTAACTGCTTCGTCTCTTTTTTTCTTTTTCTCTTATGTCCATAGCCTCATAGCCAAATTCAAGTTGACGACCCCTAGGTTGGGTTGACATTTTGGGCGTTGCTCTCAAACTCCTTTATCACTATCTTGATCTAAAGGTCAATAGAACCCACGAGGCTAGAGAAAACTCTTCATGCAAGTCATGAAGCTACCCCGATTCTCTACTGGAGGTAGCAGCTAGAGGCTCGGACAGTCCAGTGGGTGTGGAATTCTCCAGGGACTATACTGAGGGAGGCTCGATCGCGTTTGTGGCATGACAGTTACTCCCCATCCCAGAACACTGTTTTGGAACCGTCAGGATCTTCAGCAGTTCCTTGCCGCCTGCCAGCAGCAGTTTAAACAGCCCCAGATTATTAGCGTTTCCCACAAAATTGATGGGATCGACCCTCTCACGGCTTTACAGCAGTTCGTCCAGCCGGAGCAACTGAGCTTCTATTTTGAGCAGAGGGAAACTGAAACGGGCGATCGCAGAACGATTGCGGCCTTTGGCGCAACAGCTCAGTTGGAAACTGAAGGAGAAAATCGCTTTCAGACGGCTCAGGCTTTTGTCCAGAGCACACTCGATCGCACGATCACGGTTGGAGAGCAGAGTTCTCTGGCGGGGCCGCACTTCTTCTGTGGGTTCACGTTTTTCGATCGAGTGCATTCAGCTCGATCGTCCTTTGCTGCCGCTACTGTATTTCTTCCAGAGTGGCAGATCGTTCAACAGGAGGGCAGCTGTTTTGTTACAGCAAATCTGGCGATCGATGCTGGGACTGACGTGGAGATTCTTGTGGAGCAATGGTGGAAAATGCTCCAGAGGATTCAGGCGATCCACTATCAGTGGGTGAGTCCTGCGTTCAGTAACCAGATGCTGTTTCAACGCCAGGACGTGACTGACCCGTATCAGTTTCAGCAGGCGGTGCGATCGGCGCTGGCGGCCATTCACTCAGGTCAACTGCACAAAGTCGTGCAGGCCTACGCGATCGACATCTCCGCTCCGCTTCCCTTCCATTTGGCTCCCTCGCTACACAACTTACGAACGCTGTATCCCGATTGCTGCGTGTTCGCCTTGGGCAATGGCAAGGGACAAACTTTTATTGGGGCCAGTCCTGAGCGCCTAGCTAGCTTGCAGCAGAGCCACTTGATTACCGATGCCTTGGCGGGGTCTGCGCCACGGGGGACTACGCCTAGGGAAGATAGCCACCTGGCTGATCGTCTGCTCACCAATGTCAAAGAACTGCACGAACATCACGTCGTCAGCCACTTCATCACCCAGCACCTCGATCGCCTGGGTTTGTCGCCCCACAAGGAGGCGCTGCGCCTGCTGCGCCTGCCCAACATTCAGCACTTGCACACGCCAATCCGAGCGATCGTTCCTGCCCAAATTTCCCTGCTGGATATTGTGGCAGCGCTCCATCCTACCCCGGCCGTGGCTGGAGTTCCGAGGGAGTTGGCCTGCGCTCACATTCGCCAGTATGAAGGGTTTGAGCGATCGCTCTACTCTGCCCCGATCGGCTGGATCGATCGTCAAGGCAACGGCGAGTTCATTGTGGGAATTCGCTCTGCCCTGCTGGATGGCTGCACGGCCCGACTGTTTGCGGGGGCGGGCATCGTCACGGGCTCAACCCCCGATCGAGAACTGGCTGAAGTTCAACTCAAACTCCAGGCCCTTCTCCCGGCGCTGGTCTAGTCTTGCCACCGCGCTGATCTAGGTTTACAGCTACACTAGCAACAGCCTTTCACCCTTCTCCCTCGACGTGCAGCTAAAGCAGGTCATCATCATTCACAAGTCTAGGGACGTTTTGAGCCAGCGCTGGGCAGAGAAATGTGCGCGGCAACTGGAAGCACGGGGCTGCAAGATTCTGCTGGGCCCCAGCGGCCCGAAGGACAATCCCTATCCGGTATTTTTGGCTTCGGCGACGCAGCCGATCGACTTGGCGATCGTCCTGGGAGGCGATGGCACAGCTCTCTCGGCAGCCCGCAACCTGGCCGAGGACAAAATTCCCATTCTGGCGGTGAACATTGGGGGTCATCTGGGCTTCTTGACAGAATCCTCTGAGGATTTCAGCGACTCTGAGCAAGTCTGGGAGCGGCTGTTGGACGATCGCTTTGCGGTGCAGCGCCGGATGATGCTGCAAGCCACGATTCACGAAGGCGGGCGCGGCAACCTGGAACCCGTGAGCGAGCGCTACCTGGCTCTGAATGAGATGTGCATCAAACCAGCTTCCGCCGATCGCATGATCACCTCGATTCTGGAGGTGGAGATCGATGGCGAAGTGGTGGATCAGTATCAAGGCGATGGCTTGATTGTGGCCACACCCACGGGTTCTACTTGCTACACGGTGGCTGCCAGTGGGCCGATCGTTCATCCAGGGATGGCGGCGATCGTGGTTACGCCCATCTGTCCTTTGAGTTTGTCTAGTCGGCCGATAATCTTGCCTGCGGGGTCAGTGGTCAGCGTGTGGCCTCTGGAAGATCGGGATCTGACGACGAAGCTGTGGATGGATGGGGTGCTGGCAACGACCATCTGGCCGGGGCAGCGTGTGGATATTCGTATGGCGGATTGCCAGGCTCAGTTTATTTTACTGCGCGAGAATTACTCTTATTACCAAACTTTGCGCGAGAAGCTGAATTGGGCTGGCGCACGAATTCGCTACAGCAACAATCACCGCAACTAGAACGATCGCTCCTGCGAAAAGAGCGATCGTTCAGTTGTTAGGGTATGAGCGATCGTGCCAGGTTTAGCGCTTGATTTTGCTGAGTTTCTGGGACTGGCTCAAGCTGGGAATAGGGTTGGAAGGGGGAGTCTGAATGCAGACCCGTTGAGTAAGAAACTAGAGCGGCCTTTTCCAGAGGTCGAGTTTGCTTGATTCGGGAAGAAAGAACTGGGAAGAGGAAGTTGCCGCCCACCGACAGGGCTGCTGAAGCATCGTGGTTGCCGATCGTGAAGCCGAAGGGCACGCCAGCCTTGCGGATTGGCCCGCCAACGTGCCGCTCGAATCCAGCCCACATCGCCTCAATTTCCGATCGCCCCAAGGAAGGAGACTGTCCCGCTACCATG
>DATNQR010000481.1:0-2841 GCA_036703905.1 Thermosynechococcaceae cyanobacterium | reverse complement strand
AGTGATCTTCTTCGCTCTGAGACTTGTAGAAGTAACATGAGGAAGCCAGAGAAATAGCGCTATCTCCTTTCGATCCTTGTCAAATCGAAGCTCTGCACACAGTTTCGTCTTGCTAGATCCATAACAAACGCTACCACTACCAGTCATCTCCTTAATTCGCTTATCAAATTTCAATATACGCTCTCTAGCTTTCAGAGCGTTTTGATAAACATCTTCAGGACATTCACTTAGAAGATTGAGTAAAGCCCTCGGAGGCGATGATATGTCATTGTTAGTTTCCGGCGGAAAGGCAATCTCCATTTTTACGGACTGTTTCCCATCAAGCTTAAGTTCAAAGCTCAAGCAAGCGTTGTCTTGAGAGAGTAAAAATTGTGCAAGCTCTATATCCAACCGACTATATTTTTGGTCTGAGAAGTTATCTTTGTGAAAACTTGGAGCGATCGCAATCAGTCTAATCGGCTTCGAGTAGTCTACTTGATTTTGGAATGGTTTTTGTTCGACTAAAACACCGTAATAGCGAGTTAGCTGATTTATAACGTAACGATCCTCCATATTCTTAAGCTCTAGGACGGACAGTTGCTTATCCTCACTTAGAGCTAAAATGTCACAAATCTGTCCATCTACTAAAAATTGTCTCTTTAAAGGAGACAGGTCAAAAAAATGAGACAGATTGCTCCACATGAAGTCTTCTAGGACAGCCTCACTTTCAAAGGCCCAAGACTGCCCTAGCTTCTTGAGCTTAGCTAAACCGCTAGTGGGAGTAGAGAAAGTCATAATTCTCTCTCATAGCTCATTCAGCATTGGAGCAGCTAACAGTTCCTCAACGGGGCGCTCTTCTAGGTTCTGCCGCAGAAAAGAACTGTTGGCCGTGTTTTCCAGCAGGCGGCGGATCAGATAGGACATTCCGGGAATCAATTCGCCGTAGGGACAGTAGACCCGAACGCGGTAGCCTTTATCGGCGATCGCTTTGCCCAACTTATCCGCCATGCCGTACAGCACCTGCAACTCGAAGCGGCGACGAGGAATTTTGAGACTCTCGGCAATCGCGATGGCGCTGGCAGCGGAGCGGACGTTGTGGGTTCCGATCGCAGCATACAAAACCTCGTGATTCTCCAACAGTAGGCGGGTCATCGCCTCGAAGTTGGCATCAGTGGATTCTTTGTCGTTGAAAACGGGTTGGGCCCAATCCTTCTGCACCGCTTTGATGGTTTCCTGATCCCAGTAGGCTCCCTTAACCAGCCGCACTGTTAGGGGTCTAGCACGTTCCCTAGCCCACTCGATGAGGTCTTTAAGGTCGGTGTAGCTGTCCCGCAGGTAAGCTTGCAGCGTCACGCCCAGATCAGTGCGATCGCGAAACTCCGGCTCCAGCAAAAGCTGCTTCAGAATCTTCAGCGTAGTGTCTTTGTAGGCGTACTGTTCCATATCGAAATGCACAGCCGCGCCCAGTTCTTGCGCCCGTCGGAGCAAGAGGCGAATGCGATCGCTCACTTTCTCCTGGCTGCCCTGCTCGTCCAACGGGTCGAACTGAGAATAGAACGCCGTCAGCTTGACGGAAACTTGAACCTTCGGCAATGCCTCACCATCGGCCTCGTCAATTTGCGCCACGGTTGACCAGCGTTTCGCTGCATCGCTGAGTTGCGCCATCAGTTCCAGGTAGCGATCAAGATAACCCTTGGCCTCGGTTTCTGTGATGACTGCCTCGCCCAGCAGATCCACCGTGAAGCTCATGCGATCTTTCCGCAGGCGCTCGATCGTCTTGATCACCTGCTGGATGTTTTCGCCGGAGATGTACTTATGGGCTAGGGTTTCAACTGCCGTGGAAACCGTAGTCGCCGCTACCTGTCCCGGCATGGAGTCAGGATTGGCAAAGCCTAGCATTCCCTTCAGCGCGGCGGGAAGCTCCACGCTGGCATCGCCGAGATATTCCTGGAGGTGACGGGCAATCTCGGTTTTGCTCCGCAGGGCAGGCAGACAGTCGATGAAACGAAATAGCTGCACCCGCAGTCCCGGATTGTTCATAGCCCAGCCCAGCAGCTTATCGTCCCAGCGCATTTGATCCCGCATTTGGGCCAGAAACGATCGTCCCTCACGGGTGGCAGTCAGCAGTTGACGGGCGATCGCTTGGGTCTGAGTTTCGTAGGGGTTAGGGGGAAGGGCAACCACGGCAGCAGGCTCCTCTGAGCTTAGAGACAAATCTCGGTGCTTTTCCATTTTACCGATCGGGTTCCCTGCCAGGGGCATTCAATGTTGCGATTTCCCCACTTCCGGTAGAGCGATTGAGGCGATCGCGATGGGATCGCTGCCGTGCCTAAGCCGGAACTTGAATCTTCTGGCTACCCGAAAGCTCGAAGGCGGCATGAACAATTTGCAGCGCTGCCACGCCCTGATCTCGATCCACCACACAACTGATTTTGATTTCCGACGTGGCGATCATCTGGATATTGATCTGGTGCTTGGCCAAAGCCTCAAACATCCGGGCGGCGATGCCTGGTTGGGCCACCATGCCTGCCCCCACAATACTGACCTTTGCGATTTCTCGATCGACCACAATCTCGCCCCAGCCCAGGTCTGCCGTTGCCGCCTCCAGCACCGATCGTGCCGTCTCCGCGTCCATCTGCGCCACTGTAAAGGCAATATCGCGGGTGGCCTTGCCCTGCACCACCCGACAGCGCTGGGATTGGATAATCATGTCTACGCTGATGTTGTGCTGAGCCAAAAGCTGGAACAACTGCGCTGCCATGCCGGGACGATCGGGCACATGACGAATGGCCAATCGCGCTTGGTTTAGATCCAGGGCTACGCCACGAACCGGAGTAGTGGGAAGGTGGGGAAGTGGGGAGG
>DATNQR010000480.1:0-3042 GCA_036703905.1 Thermosynechococcaceae cyanobacterium | reverse complement strand
TTCTTTGTGGCGCTGCCTTATTTGGGCAGTCCAATCTATGCCTTGCTGTCGCTGTGGACTTTGCTGGGGTTGGTGGTGGGACTAGATGTGCTGGTGGGGCTGAGTCCCTGGCAGGCTTTTATCTGTGGAGCGCTAGGGTGGGTTGTGTTCCAGGGGTTGCAGCGCACGATCGGTCGTCCGGCGACGCTGGCGGGACGGTGGCTGACTAATACGGCGGCCGGGGTGAAGCTAGTAACCAACGTGCAGGAGTTGGAAAAGCTGATTGAAACTAGAGCAATGGGCGATCGGAGCGGACGATGAAGCAGCGCATGGGGCTGATTCTCCTGGGCTTACTGGCCCTAGCAGTTAGCGTGCTGATCCCGGTGCTGCGGGAACCCTTGCTGCTAGGCTACTTGGGCTTAAAGAAGACTTTTGGTTTCCTAGTGGATTTGCTGGGCATCAGTCTAATTGCCTTCCTCGTCGGTGCATTTCTGGCTCCATTGGAGGCGCTGGGCTGGTGGGCAGGGTGGTACGGCGAGGGCGTAGAGGAAGCAGAACCCACAGGTTTTGTGGAGCGGCCGGTGCGGGATGGGCAGCCGATCGTCCGCTACATCGTCTACCTGGATGGCATTGGCCAGGCCACCTACCGCTACCTGCCGGATGTGGAGGAATTTCTCGATCGCCTGGAAGCCAGCCTGCCCCGCGACATGATCTTGATTCGCGGCATTTTGCCCTACTCGGTGCTGAATCTGCCCCTGACGGAGGATCGGCCCTTCTCCTGGCTATGGCGGATCGCTGATTCATTTCAGGTGTCGCGCTACGGCAGCCTTGTAGGGACACTAACCAGTTTTTTGATTAACCTGCGGAACGTGCTGATCGTTACGGTGTCGGCCGATGGGCGCTACGGGCCGATCTACAACCGGGGTATGGCCCAGGTGATCCACGACAGCCTGGTGGATCATGACTATAAACCCGGAAGTGGTGTCCCCGTAACGCTGGTGGGATTTAGCGGCGGCGGACAGATTGCCCTGGGAGCGTTGCCATTTTTGAAGCGATCGCTGCAAGCGTCGATCGAGGTAATTTCGATCGCGGGGGTGATTAGCGGCAGCGTCAGAATCCTGCAAGCCGAGCATCTCTACCATCTGGTGGGCGATCGCGATCCGGTGGAGCGGCTGGGGCCGATCTTCTTTCCCCGACGCTGGAAATGGGCTTTCCTGTCGAACTGGAACCGAGCTAAGCGGGTTGGCAAAATTAGCTTCTTCTGCCTCGGCCCGGTGGGGCACAGTGGCGCGGGTGGCGCAATGGATACCCAAAAAACCCTGCCGGATGGTCGGACTCATCTTCAGCAAACCCTGGATCTCGTCAGCCAGATCATCACCGACGAGATTCCCCTGCCAGAAGACGACCTGTCGCGCCAGCCCAGCAACTACGATCGCTACTGGGCAGCCGACTTCAACCGTCCTGAGCATTACCCGATCGAGCAAGATCTAAGCGAGAATTACCGCCCGATCGCCCCTTGGATGGGACGGCTGATTTTACCTCGTCCAGAGCAGCGATCGATTTTGCGCGGTGGAGTCTGGTTTGAAGTTCACCATACGCCAGAGGAGTTTCAAGATTTGGTGGGCAAGACGATCGCTTTGCGCTGGAGCGGCGACCCGCAAATTCAACGCTATGTCCGCCTTGTGACCCGCAACGTTTTTCTGAACGATCAGGCGAAGTACAGCAGCCGTCAGGGAAACGTGCATCCGACCCGCCTCGATCGCTGGCGACAGGTAGATCCGTTGGAATCTTTGGCAGGGGCCCGGCCCAACGACGATGTGATCGTGCTGCTGCGGGGAGTCACGGTGATGGAGAGCGGGCTGCGGATCGACCGTGAACCCGTGCAGATCACTGGCCGCTACTATGGGCTGGTCACCTTTCGATCGCGGGTAGGCAGCAGCGACCAGTTCCGCGTCGTCCACCTCAATCAGAAAACGCGCCAGTTCGATGGAGATGAGGAAACCGTGCGCTTGCCGCGAGTAGTCTCCGACAAAGACGGGATTTCTAATTCCAGCAACCAGGAGATCGAACGCTCTCCCCTCAATTCCTCCGGCTGGTTTATTTATGGTGCACAGGATCGAGGGGGACTCTTTACTGTGCAGGCGATTGCCCCCCGTGCCCTGCTCCGCTTGCAGCCGGACGCGATCGTCCCTGGCCGCATCCCCGCCTACCGCTACCTCAAGCGAGAGTCCTGGAATCCTAGCGAAGTTCCCAAAGGAACTGCCAAATCCGTCCTGCTCAACCCGCCTCCCACCACGCCCCAGCGAACCGGCAACTGGGAAGTCGGCGATCGGGCCTTGATCCTTCATACCTACGGCGGCATTGGCGGCCGCAAAGCCGAACCTCCCGCTAAAGGCCCGGTCTACTTCGGTCACTTTGCCTACGGGGTGGCGCGGGTGGTGCGGGAACCCCTGAGCGATGAACTTTGCTGGGACATCCGCTACTATCAGGTCTACACGCAAAACACCGACGGCTTGATCGCTGGAGTGCTGCACTGGTCGCGGTTTTTGGGCGATCGGCAGTTTGGCTGGGCAGGAGTGCGGCCGACCTGCGATCTGCTGATCAAGCTGGATGCCTTCACTGAGCCGTTTCTCACCCCTGACCAACGCCTTTGCGCTCTGGATGGGTTACTCCGCCACCTTAGTATCATGACGGCCCGCTACCGCACGGGGGACGGCACAGGCGGAACCTACGTCGGCGTGGCCAACAACTGTGCCCAGGATTCTAACCAGGCCCTCTACGCCACAATTCGGGCGCTCCAGTTTACTGTATCTGCCAATTTTGACCTGCGGGAAGCCCTAAGTCAAGAACCTGGACAGGGCGATCGACTCAAGCAACTGATCAAACTGGGTCAGTCCCTCAAGCGCCAGCTACTGCCCTTTGGGGCCGCCCGCGCTGACTGGCAGCGCAACTCTGAAGTGCTGGGCCTGAGCCTGGAGGATGATCCCTTCGAGAATTTGTTTCGCGGCTTGATTAGCTGGCGGACAATTTTCCCCAGAGTGGCCAGCGACACGATCGCCCACA
>DATNQR010000479.1:0-5590 GCA_036703905.1 Thermosynechococcaceae cyanobacterium | reverse complement strand
CACTAAAATTTAGCGACAGTCGCTAAAGTAATGAATGCAAGTGAACTTCATTCTCCTTCTCCTCCCCCATGACCGCTCCAGAACAAGTTATCCTCATCACCGGAGCTTCTGCCGGAATTGGTGCTGCTTTGGCCCAGATTTTAGCGGAACGCTACCAAGGGGTGCAGCTGGTGCTGGCCGCCCGCAACGTCGAGAAATTGGAAGCCGTAGCTGAAGGTTGCCGCAAGGCGGGGGCGGAGGTGCTGACGGTGGCAACGGACATTTCCCAAGCTGCTCAGGCCCAAGCTCTGGCGGAGAAAGCGATCGCCCATTTCGGTCAGGTAGACGTGCTGGTAAACAATGCGGGTTACGGGCAGATGGGAGCGACAGAGCTTGTGCCCGTAACGGCGTGTCGTCGGCAATTTGAGGTAAACGTACTGGGGCCGCTGGCATTGACTCAAGCGGTGATCCCCGGAATGCGTGATCGCGGCGGCGGGCGCATTATCAACGTGAGTTCGATCGCTGGGCGCACTGCCTTCCCTTTCGGCGGTCTTTACAGTGCCTCCAAGTTTGCCCTAGAGGCACTCAGCGATGCGCTGAGGATGGAGCTAGAACCCTTCAACATCTACGTCAGTGTGATTGAGCCAGGGCCAGTTAGCACCAATTTCTTTGAGGTTGTGGCAGAGGAAGTCAAGCGGATTGTGCCCAACCCCGAAACCACGCCCTACCGAGCCGCCTTTGCTAAGCTAGAAAAACTGGAGCAGCAAACCAGTACCAACGCTTGGACTTCGGAACAGGTAGCTGAGGTGGTTTTGACAGCATTGCGATCGACCCGCCCCCGTCCCCGTTACCTGGCCATGACGGGCGGTGGAGTTTTTCTGACGCTGCTGGCTTTCCTGCCGAGGGGGTTGGTAGACAAGTTTTGGCAAAGGTTCTACGGCATTGACCTGATCGCAGCCGACCAACGGGATCGCCTGAAACAAGGCAAGTAGAGGATCATACATATCACATAAGAAACCCTTTATTTTTTGTTTCTTTGTGAAGCCGGTCAAAGAATTGATAGGTTTTCGCGAATGTGCAGCCGATGCGTTCGGTTTTCGCCTCTGGGTCAGGCAGAATAGGGTCAGTGACAACCGTGTGATAAACACCTGATCGGGGCATTCTAATCACAAGAGCAATTTGAATAGTATTGGATGTCAACTTTTTACCAAGCTGAGCGTGAAATCGTGGCGAGTCCTGAAGAGAAAGGCTATGAGGCGATGATCTTGAACCACACGTGTCTGGTTCTCATTCCTTCTTGTTTCACAGTGGTTCGGGCAGTCAGCTTCAAGCAAGACTTCCAGAAAGTCTGCCAGGAAAATTCAGACCTGACTGAAGCAGCGTTTGACTTCAGCCAAACCACTTTCATGGACAGCAGTGGGCTGGGCGCTCTGGTAGGCTGCTGGAAAATTGCCAAGCAGCACAGCGTTCGGCTAGTTCTCAAAAACCTTTCCCAGCAGGTTATGGCAGTCCTGACTATGGCGGATCTCGACAAACTGTTTGAGATCGAAAAACCCGCCCCGGCAGCCAAGCCTCAACCCGTGGTGGAAGTAGATCCTAGATCTGCTGCGTCTCGCACGATCGTGCCTGTCCCCCCACTTCTGAATCGTCCTGCTCCTGCCGCTTTCATCACCCATCGATCAATTCAATCTCGTACCAAGCGGACGATCGATATTGTCGGCTCTCTAGTAGGGTTGACCATTACGGCCGTACTATTTGTGCCGATCGTGGTAGCCATCAAGCTCGACAGTCCTGGCCCAGTGTTCTTCGGTCAGGTGCGCTGTTCCCGGATGAGCCGTCGCTTCAAAATGTGGAAGTTTCGATCGATGGTGATAGATGCCGAGCAGAAGAAGCACCTGGTGCAAAACGAAGCCAGTGGCGCAATCTTCAAAGCCGCCAACGATCCCCGGATCACTCGCGTTGGTCGATTTCTCCGCAAAACCAGCCTGGATGAGTTGCCTCAATTCTGGAACGTGCTAAAGGGCGAAATGAGCCTGGTGGGAACCCGGCCGCCTACTCCCGACGAAGTGGAGCGCTACGAGATTCTTCAGTGGCAGCGCTTAGATATCAAGCCAGGGATGACTGGGGAGTGGCAGGTGAACGGTCGATCGTCCGTCAAGAATTTTGAGGATATTGTGCGCCTGGATCTGAAATATCAAGAGAACTGGAGTCTGAGCTACGATTTGCAGCTGATCTTCAAGACCTTTTGGGTCGTTTTCAACAAGAACTCTGGCGCGATGTAAATTGGCTGCTTGAGTAAAGGTTCAACCCGGAGGATGAAAGCGGGGGTGGAGCAAGCGATCGACTCGGTTTCCCTGCCGCAACTGCTCCACAATCTCCGGTACATCCTCCGGCTGCACTCGGCAATACCAGATTTCGTCTGGCAGAACGCGCACTGTTGCGCCTAGGTTGCACTGTCCCTGACAGCCGCTTCCTAGCACCTCAACGTCAGCCATCGGATGAGCCAGAAACGCCTCTAGCACCGTTCTCGATCGATGCTGCACACAGTTGATGTATTGACAGACTAGAATCTGCTTCATATAGCCATAGGTTCATAGGGTAGAACGGGGTTGCAGGGTTCGCCCCTAGCGCACCCCCTCCAAACCCAATGTTCTAAGCTGTCGTCTACAGCTATAAATTCTCGCGGCTGGAATGCAAAGTCACTTTCTGCCAAACCCAGCGCCCCGCGAGGTTGCAGGCAGCGTCAGACAGGATTCAATCTGCGATCGTAGCTTCTCGTGATCCAGGTTTTGTCCGATCAGCACCAGTTGATTTTTGGGTGTGCCTTTCCACTGATCATCGTCCAACGAGAAGCGCTTGCCGCTCAGGTGAAAGATGTGGCGTTTGGGGCTTTCGCTAAACCAGAGAATCCCCTTAGCCCGAAAGACGTTTTCGGGGAGTTGATTATCCAAGAAATGCTGGAATTTCTTGATGTCGAAGGGTTTATCGCTCTGAATCGAAAGTGAAGTGAAACCATCCATTTCCAGGTGGTCGGAATGGTGATGCTCGTGACCATGATCGTGGGTGCAGTCAGAGTGATCGCCATGGTCGTGCCCGTGCCCGTGGTGCTCGTGCCCGTGGTCATGCTCCTGGTGATCGGGATGTTCTGCTTCTGCCTCAAAGTACTTATCCGACTCAAACAAGCCCACACTGAGCAACATGCCTAAAGGAACCTGTCCTCTGGTGGTGCGAAGAATTCTGGCTCCCGGTTTGACATCACGCACCCGGAGTTCCAGGGCATCTAGGTCAGCTTCGTCTACCAAATCGGCTTTGTTGAGCAGAATAATGTCGCCGTAGGCGATTTGACTGTGGGCAGCCTCGCTGTTGAACAAATCTAGGCTGTAGTTTTCGGAGTCAACCACAGTGACGATCGAATCCAGCCGCGTCATATCCCGCAGTTCCGTGCCCAGGAAGGTGAGGGCGACAGGAAGTGGGTCAGCTAACCCCGTCGTCTCCACGATGAGATAGTCCACTGGGTCGGGTCGCTCTAAAACTTTGTAAATCGCCTCCACCAGATCGTTGTTAATGGTGCAGCAAATACAACCGTTGCTCAACTCCACCGTGCCGCCATCGTCGCTAGTGGTGACGATGAGTTCGTTGTCGATGCCAATCTCGCCGAACTCGTTGACCAGAACTGCGGTTTTCAGGCCTTGCTGGTTGGTCAGGATATGGTTCAGCAGGGTGGTTTTGCCACTGCCCAAAAAGCCTGTGATGATCGTAACGGGCAATCCGTTCTTGGCGGCATCCATGACTGGAGCAGATTCAGGGTTAGGGGCAGTTTGCATAGTCTCAGCGTCAAGAGAAGTTAGCGGGAAGTTTTCAGCAAGAATTTCTTATTTCTAGCTTAAACGATCGCCCCTCGATCGCACGGCTCCGAGTAAAGGCCATTGGGACGGCTCTAACCTGGGGAAGTTGTCTCCCACCTGACCTGACCTCTACTGTTCAGCATAGTTATCTCTCCAGAAAGGGTAAACGCATGATATTCATGCCGCTTGATTTTCTACTTCGGTGGCTCACGGGCCTGCTGACGAGCGCTCTGCTAGGCGGCGGCATCTACGTGCTGCACGAGTGGTACACCGAGGAATTGATCGATCGAGCCTGGCTGATTTTAGGCTGGGGCCTGGTTGGCTGGTCAATTTTAGGGTTTTTGCCCCTCTCCCTCCTGCGCCGTTGGGGTAAAAACGAACCCAAGATGCGGCGCAGTCAGGAAGTCCAGCGCCTCACCCGACCCGACGGTAGCGAAATTCAAGTGGAATTCTACGGTTCGCCAGACGCGCCACCCCTGATCCTGACCCACGGCTGGGGCCCCAACAGCACCGTCTGGTATTACGCCAAGCAGCAACTGGCTCAACACTTTCGCGTTATTGTCTGGGACTTGCCAGGGTTAGGAAAATCCAACAAGCCGAAGAACCGGGACTATTCGATCGAAAAATATGCCCGCGACCTAGAGGCGATTTTGTCTCTGGTGGATCAACCCGCTCTGTTATTGGGGCACAGCATGGGGGGCATGATTATTCTGACGTTCTGCCGCCTGTTCCCAGAACACTTGGAGCACCGAGTTTCCGGGCTAATTCTAGTAGACACTACCTACACCAACCCCCTCAAAACCGCAATTTTTCATCACCTGCTGCTGCCCTTGCAGAAACCTTTAATTGAACCCTTGCTGCACATGACGATCGCGCTGTCTCCGCTCCTCTGGCTCATTACGGGCTTAAGCTATCTCAACGGCTCCATGTACATCACCGCCGAGCTTTCTGGGTTTACGGGGCGGGAGACACGGGGACAACTGGACTTCACCACACGGCTTGGACTGCTGGGATCTCCGGGAGTGCTCGCGCGAGGAGTATTGGCCATGCTGCGGTTTGATGAGACCAACACTTTGCCCACAATTCCTGTACCAACTTTAGTGATCGTTGGGCACACAGATATTGCTACCTTGCCAAAGGCTAACCATCGCCTCAGTGCGGATATTCCCAAAGCGGAACTGGTGGAACTGCGTCCGGCTGGGCACATGGGTTTGATGGAGCGCCACGATCAATTTGCAGAAGCCGTGCGATCGTTCCACAGTTTGCATCCCTCCTCAGTTCAGTAGAAGTGGATCGCTGGTGACGTTACCGATCGAGAGTGCAATCAATGGCACTCCGGGAGTTTCGGCAGTTCGTATTAATTGGCAAGTCACGAATCGCTCGCCGCCCGTGCCGGGAGTCACGCAAGTCATGGTCTTTGGTGCTGAGCCACATTTCATTCTGATTTCCTTTCGTCGATCGGAATATGCCTCGCCTACGACTGCAATAACCGCTTCAGCAATGACTTGAAGCGGTTGTTGCCGATGTTAATTTTTCTGAATAGATAAATTGGCTCTACCTTAAAAGGAGGCTGAGAGGCTCTCTCGCGTGAGTCCTGTATTTAAGTTAGTTTGTATACGGTATACGAGGTCAAATTTCTTCATAATAGAATTTGAGTTCTCTATATCGTTACGTTGCAGAGAATTCAGAACCCGTTCCAGGGTGAGTCGATCGCTTGGGTTGAGTTCGCTGCAATTTCAGAAGGCTTAATTAAATAAGGGGTGTTG
>DATNQR010000478.1:0-16094 GCA_036703905.1 Thermosynechococcaceae cyanobacterium | reverse complement strand
CAAATTCCTACCCAGCAAGTAAAGAAGGGCTACTTCCTCAAGTGCGAGTCCTGTGCTGACACAGTGCTGTTCTGGAACGATCGCTCAAAGCAGTGGGAACCGCCGAAGCCCAAGACTGAAGCAGCGATCGTTAAACTCACTGAGCATCCTTGCCCGGTGTGTAAGAAGCCCCTCGAAGCGTATCGCTATCAGAAAGAGGGTAGTGAGAAAACGATGCTGCGTTGCTCTGACTCCACTGCAAGGCAGAAGCCCAAACATAAGGAAGCGGTGTATTTTCAAACGACAGCAGGGTTCTGGAGTCCCAAGTTTGGCAATCTGGGGGAAGCGAAGGAACCTGTAGTCCCAGGGAAACCTCCAAAGCCCTCAAGCCGCTCGGTTCCCCCTCGTAAACCGAGACTGTGAGAGATGAATAAGTCAATCTACCCAGAATACTGTGGTATGAGGACAGCAGCTACGACTGAGGAGCCGCACCCACCAGAGAATATCGACTTGCAGCGCTTGAACGCGATCGTTTCAAGCAAGGAGCCGCACAGTGGAAGCAAGCAGCGCTGAGATGGGTCGAGATCGGGTTCGCAGGGCAACCATCTGCTTAAAGTAATGCTGTAAATGATTGTTTCTCTACTAATAGGGTCAGGCTAGCGAGTGTAAGAACAATTAGGATGAATTGACTCGCAAAGCGTTGTATCTAAAGTTAGATAGTCCACGCGCGTGACCACGTTGACTTTTTGGAGCCTAAATTGATCAACGTCCCCAACAATTTGTGGTCACTCGCTTACGGTCTTTATCGAGAGGTGTTGCCCACCGTGCGCCAGTATCTGGGGGAATGGAAAGCTAAAGCCCTGCAAATTCCAGATGCAGAACTGCGGCAACAAGCCTTGGCCAGTCTTGAGACGAAAACTTTTCACTGTGAGGGGGGATCGCTTTACAGTTTATTAGTGCCACAACATCGGCACAAGATTACTCGATTCGTTGTAGCTTACCAGACCATCTGTGATTACTTAGATAACCTATGCGATCGCAGCACCTCTCTCGATCCTAATGATTTTGAAGCCCTACACGAAGCCCTTATTCAAGCATTGACTCCCGGCGCAGAGCAGACAAACTACTACCGCTTTCGTAGGGAACAAGATGATGGCGGATACCTCAGACAATTGGTAGTAACCTGTCAAGCAATGCTTCAAGGAATCCCAGGATATCTGAATATTGCTCCAGCGCTGAAAGACCTAGCCACGCATTACTGCAATTTACAAGTGTATAAGCACGTTAAAGTTGAGGAGCGTGTTCCTCGGCTAGTGGCTTGGTTTACCTCCCAATCGATTCCATTTCCTCGCATGAAGTGGTACGAGTTTTCCGCTTGTGCTGGCTCTACTCTAGGTATTTTCTGTTTGGTCGCCTACGGATGTGAGCAGACTTGTTCTGAGAACTTAGCGCTCCAAGTCAAGAGCAGCTACTTCCCATGGGTGCAAGGGTTACACATCCTGCTCGATTACTTTATTGACCAAGAGGAAGATCGTAAAGAAGGCGACTTAAACTTTTGCACGTACTACAGCAGCTCAGAGGAACTGGTTCAACGGTTCGCCTACTTCATTCAGCAAGCTAATATCAGTGTGAGGTCACTGCCTCACTTCAGATTCCATCAAATGATTAATAATGGTCTAGTTGGAATCTATTTAGCAGACGCAAAAGTGAGTCACCAGAAGAATCTGCATCAACAAGCAAGACACTTGATACAATTGAGTGGACTTTCTTCAGTCTTCTTCCTGATCAATGGTTGGATCATGCGACGCTTACGCTCCCGATCCTCGCGCCCTTATATTGCTAATACAGCTTGTGTTGAGTAACTACAGCAGTTGCTACTATTAATTGGCTAACTCCAGCAGAGCTTCACTGTAGAAACTTCAGTCTCGCCAAACCAAACTGCACAACATTAGAAAGGAAGGCTGAACATGGCTAACATTGCAGTAATTGGTGCAGGCCCAGCAGGATGCTCAGCAGGATACCATCTTGCCAAAAACGGGCACCAAGTTACCTTAATTGATAAGAATCAGTTTCCTAGAGATAAAGTGTGTGGAGATGGAATTAGTCTTGAGTCTATTCAAGCCCTATCCACAATGGGGATCTATCCTCAAGAGCTTAGAAGTGCACTTGCTGAGTATGCTCCGATTCATCGGTTTTACTTAGGAGTATCCAATCAGATTTCTCATAGTGAGGTAACAAAGCTAGAAGCCTACTGTATCCCCAGGCTTGTATTCGACCAATTGCTTTATGAAAGAGCAATGAGTGTGGGATGTGTACCTCTGACTCAATTAATTAGTATTAGAAACAATGGGCTTCAAAACTTGGCTAGAGAGTTCGATTATCTGATTGATGCCCGTGGTGTCTCTGCGGGAGAAGCAAACGCGATCGCAATTCGCTCCTACTGGACAGTCAACCGCCAGGATTTATCTGAAATAGATTTAATTGAAGCGCAAATTCATTTCGATCGTCATTTAGGAGTTCATGGATATGGTTGGATTTTCCCAGTTTCGACTCAAGGAGAACTCGTCAAGCTGAATGTAGGAATAGGCGTTTGGTTAGACGAGTATCAAAAGATAAATATGAATGTTATTCGGTTGTTCAAGCAGTTTTATCAAAGTAATAGGCAGACCACCTACCTGTTGAATAGAGTAGTTCACCAACAAACACCCAGAGTCTATCCTTTGGCAACAGCTAAAAAAGGGAATCAAGTTATAGACGGAAATATCTTTAAGATTGGGGATGCTGCTAATCTAACCGACCCTTTGACAGGTGAAGGAATTGCTAACGCAGTTCTCAGTGGATTTTACGCTGCCCAAGCAATCAATATGAGTCGCTCCCCAGAGTTAGCGGCAGAGAATTGGCAGTATCTCTATAAATTACATTTTGAGGCAGATCTACGTGCAGGGCTGCGGATTAGAGCACTTAGGAGATTCTCCTTTATGAACACAGCGTTAATTCAATTAATGAAGCAGAATCAACGAGTCGCTACACAGGTGAGTTATGCAGTTGCAGGGTTAGTGCCTTACAATAAAATTTTGTCTTCTATGGTGTTGTGATAGTTGAGTTGCCACCTTTCGTTGGGTGAATCGCGACGAGGGAGTCGATCTAACGCCGTTCCCTAAGGTCAGAAAGTGGCTGAAGCGCTGTGGCGAACGTCCAGCCCGGGGAAAGCTGATAGCGGGTTGAAAGGATGTTTGAAAAGTTCTTGTCAAACCCTACCTGAGCTGATGAATGCCCCTACTCAGCCCTGCAAAAACTTGTTGGTGTTCTCTTTCCCCTCATCGGCTCCGGGCTGCTATTGGAGCAGGGATCTGATCCGCTTTCATCTGGCAACTCATCCACACCGCAGCAAGAGCCGAGGGAAAGTCGTCCGACTGGGTGCGGGGGCGCTTATCCCGTCATCCAATTTGACCTAGTGAGAGCCACCACCGTTGAGTTGTAACGAGTGGTTGGGTCAATCATGCCGTCGGTGATAAAGTAACTGTTTTATATTTGCCAAACCCCAAAGTCTGAGGGGTTTCCAGACTACGATCAATAGCCCTGGAGCCTTGTAGTTTGTTCCCACGCTGAGCTTTTGTCGTGGCGGGGTTACAGGCGAAGTGCTGGACTTGAGCACAGCAGCGAGTTTTCCTCATGGCTCATCTTCTAGTTGCGAGTTCCCGGACAAACCGAGATGCAAGTCGAACCGCTCCTCAGCCCCCCGTTGGGCGCGGAAGGAGACAAATAGGTTCCTGTAGGACTGACAGAGTGAGGCGGAACAGTGAAGCTGTTGCCATTGGGATAGTAGAAAGTTGTGGAACCGTCACCACGGGGGACACTGACGTTGGGGACGATCGCTTTTCCGGTGGGTGTGCGTAACCAACCCGTTGACTCGATCCGGGTTCCAGAAGGATAGTTCGACAAGCTGCCCGTGCTAAACGAGCTAAGGGGAGCCGTGGGTTGAGCTTGGACAGGACTGAGGCTTGCGAAGGTGAGCAAGATGTTAGACAAGGAGAGAAGGGCGAGGCGGTTCATCGGGTGTAGAAGCAAAGGGTGACACCTCTAAACTAGCTTTTCAGCACCGAGACGGCCCTAGCCAGCGGAGGAGCTAGCAGACAGCCCTAACCCTAGTTTTATCCTGCTGCCTGTCTGACTGCTTCCACACCACTCTCTTGTCAGATAACTTCCTGAGCTTAGTTCGAGTCGTTGTCATTAGCCTAAGATACTCATTTGGATGACCAGATTGTGAAGTGTCTGCGCTTGCTGTCTGCTTACAACTTTGAGAACAGCAGATTCAACCCTTCGGTCATCGTGGGATGTGTCAGAACTCCATCGCGTAGAACGGTGTAGGGCATCTGGGCTTGCATTACCATCTGTACAGTTGAAATCATTGTGTTAAAGAAAGCTGATTGCACGGCTGAACAAGCCCCATCTGCACCAATCAGGACATCATAGTTTCCCGCCCGTGCTGCTTCATCAGCATGGGCAGTGGGATGAAGCAGCTGGAACGCTGACGGCTGAGGAGGATGATCTACGAGGGACGATCGGTATACTGTGCAACGCCAAAATAATTTGAAACTCGACACAAACTCAAGTGGGTAACTGCTTCAGATATCTGAACGTTGCTGTTACGGCGACTTGCCAATCGATCGCTTAGGCATTAGCTAAAGGCAAGCAGATGGTGAACTGGGTTCTGCCAGGTTGCGATTCAAAAGCAATCGTCCCGTGATGACGATTTTCCACAATTCGCCGGGTGGTTTCTAGCCCCAGCCCTGACCCCAGCCCTACCCCTTTGGTCGTAAAAAAGGGTTCGAAAATCCGGGTTTGAATCTCCGCTGGAATGCCGCTGCCAGAATCGGTAATGTCTACACGCGCAATCCGATCGCACTGCTGGGTCGTGATTTCCAGCAGTCCCTTGCCGTTCATGGCATCGATCGCGTTGTCGATTAAGTTAGTCCAGACTTGGTTAAGTTCGCTACCGTAGGCCAGCAGGGGCGGCAACTGGGAATCGTACTGGCGTTGGACTTGAATCCCGTGCTTGAGTTTGTGACCAAACAAACGCAGGGTATCTTCTAATCCTTGATGCAAATTCACTGCTTGCTGACTGCCCTGATCCAGATAGGAGTAGGATTTCATCGCCTGCACTAGTTCTGAAATCCGTTCGGCTCCGCGCAAGCCGTGCTTGATCATCGATAGGACTTCAAAGGACAGGGAGAGCCAGTGCAATCCCATTTCCCGCAATTCAGTCGTATCTTCTCGCCAACGTTCCATGATCTGATCCAAAGTGTTGATCGTTACGCCGCCTTCCGCCAGAGGGGTAGCCAGCTTCCAAGGTTGGGCTACGCCGTAGTCTTCCAGCCAGGTCAGCAACTCTTCCTCACGCTCGCTCAAGCTCATCGGATTGATGCGATCGTGAAGGATGGCATCATAGCCGCGATCGCGGATCTCTAACCATTGCTGGGTATGGGCCGGTTCAATCTGGCGTTGCCCATAAACTAAGTTCATGCGCTGGAGTTCCAGGTTAGCGGCGGGCATTTCTTGCAAGGCACGCACAAGGGCGGCGGCGGGGTTGTTAAGTTCGTGGGCTAATCCAGCCGCCAGTGTACCCAGGGCTGCCATCTTTTCCCGCCCACGAATGAAGGATTCCAGTCCTCGTGTACGTCGCTGCATAATCCGAAATACCATGCGCTCAAAATCACGGTGTTCGTGCAGCAGGGTGCGAAAATCATCGCCTTCGATTTCGTAGAGCCTACAGTCCGTGATCGCCCGTACGGTCACGAGAACGGGTTCATCAGTGAGAACGGGAATTTCACCAAAGAAGGAGGGGGCTTCGTGGTGTCCGATCGGAATGTCGCTGCCATCACTGCAACGGGTGACCCTGACCTGGCCTGCTACTAGGAGCAATAAACCACGGGGCGGATCGCCTTCCTGCACCAGAATTTCTCCAGCGGACACGTTGATCGTTTGGGCGCGATCGCACATCCACTTCAGCCGCTCTGGAGGTAGATGGTTGAAGGGTTCTAGGTGAAGCAAATTTTCGATGCAGAGCATTGAGTAAACCTCCTGATGCTAGACCTTTGCCAGGTAGCGGTGGACGAATTGTACGGCGATTGCGCCTTCTCCCACCCCAGAGGCAACTCGCTTGACTGATCCCGATCGCACATCTCCTGCCGCGAAGATACCAGGAACGCTGGACTCCAGCAAGAATGGCGGGCGATCGAGCTGCCAGCCTTGCAGTGAGCCGTTCTGGATCAAATCAGATCCGGTTAGGATAAACCCTTGAGCATCCCGTTCGACCACGCCATCAAGCCAATCGGTTTTGGGGCTGGCTCCAATGAAGATGAACAGCGATCGGGCTGCCACTGTTTCGGTAGTGTTTGAGCTGGTGTGGGCAATCACGATCTCTTCTAGGTGTTCGTCGCCGTTGACCTCCACCACACTGCAACCCGTGCAAACTTGAATATTCTCCGTGGCGGCAATCTGGTCAATCAAGTACTGAGACATACTAGTAGACAGGGATTCGCCGCGCACCAACATCACCACTTTGCGGGCATATTTGGCAAAGTGCATCGCAGCTTGTCCGGCAGAGTTTGCCCCACCAATTAGATAGACATCTTCATTCCGACAGGCGATCGCCTCCGTCATTGCCGCGCCGTAGTAAACACCAGCTCCAGCCAGCTTTGCGGCTCCGGGAACCGTTAGCCAACGATAGGAGACCCCTGTGGCGACGAGCAACGCATGACAACTAATTTCGCTGCCATCTGCCAAGTGCAACACTCGGTAGGGATCTTGTAACTTCACACTTGTGACAGTTTGGGGAGTCAAAATTTCTACACCGAATCGCCGCGCTTGGGTAACGGCTCGGCGGGCCAAGTCACTGCCGCTCAAGCCCACTGGAAACCCCAAATAGTTTTCAATCCGGGAACTGGAGCCTGCCTGTCCTCCGGGGGCTTCGCGCTCAATCAACACAGTACTCAAACCTTCCGATGCTCCATAAACAGCAGCGGCCAAACCCGCTGGGCCACCCCCGACGATCGCCAGGTCATAGAACGGTCGCTCTGCTTGGGTTTTCAGCCCAATCTTTTCAGCGATCGCCAAGTTGGAGGGTTGGATTAAACGGGAGCCATCAGGAAATAGTACTAAAGGCAAAGTCTGCTTACCCTCCGCTTCGGCAGACTCCACCAGCTTGGTGGCTTCGGACTCCAGTTCAATATCCAGCCACTGATAGGGGATTTGGTTCCGCGCCAAAAAATCTTTGACCTGATGAGAGAATGGTGACCAGCGATGCCCCACAACCCGGATGCCATCAAACGGGGGACGAAATCCGGCAAGCCAGTCTTCCAGCAAATCATCCAACACCGGATAGAGCCGCTCTTCGGGCGGGTTCCAGGGTTTGAGCAAGTAGTAGTCTAGGCGAGCGCGATTGATCGACTGAATTGCCGCATCCGTATCGGCATAGGCAGTCAGCAGTACCCGTTTTGCTAGGGGAAACACCTCTTTCGCCTGTTCGATAAACTCCACGCCGCCCATCTGGGGCATTCGCTGATCTACTAGAAACAGCGCAACGGGTTCATTCCGCATTTGGAGTTGCTTCACCAGTTGCAGTGCAGCCATGCCAGAGTCTGCCCGGACAATCCGAAAGCGATCGCCATACTGATGCCGCAAGTCCCGCGCCACAGCTTGCAGCACATCAGGATCATCATCCACAGTGAGGACAACCGGTTTAACCACGCAGCTTACCTCCTAACCACAATTTCATTCATTCAGTCGGTTTAACCTAGCTTGACCTAAATCTGCCAGCACAAACGTCAGAAACGCATCGTTTTTTCTGGACTATAGCGCAAGGTTTCACTCTGGTATTCGATCATTCATTCTCCCCTGGAAAACGGTGTATCTCTTCCTAATCACAATTTCAGGCGTTGCATGACCAAGATATGAATTGAGACTGAATCCGATGCAATGTCCTGAGTGTCACTCGACTCACATCCGTAAGAATGGCAAAAGCAAAGGGAAACAAAATTACATTTGTGTCCCCTGTCACCGCCAGTTTATTGATTGCTATGAACCGAGCCGAGGGTACAGTGATGACCTCAAGCGGCAATACCTCGAACTCTACGTCAACGGCATGGGATTTAGAGCGATTGAGTGGGTTACAGGCGTGCATCACACGACCGTAATCACCAGTTGGAGTTATCGTAGATTTCTTCTCACTGTAGTAGTGTTTGTCTTCGGTTCAAAATCGATTACCAAGGTAGGGCCACTGCACCCCCAAACTTCCGCATTTCCGCAAAAAACTTACCCTGTGAGCTTCCCTCAGGGAGTGTTGCCAGGTAAACAGCAGTTTCGGCGCCTTCATCGGCTGTGAACGGCGCATTAGGTCCACCTATGTCAGTTTGCATCCAGCCAGGAGAGTATGCATTCACCAAAATATTAGTGCCTTGGAGTTCCTTCGCCCAGAGCGCCGTCAGTCCATTCAGCCCAACTTTGGAAAGGCGATACGACGGAGCCAACGGATAGTAATCGCTGCCCATAGACGTGAGGGAAGCCATTTCAGTAGACACATTTACGATCCGCCCATAGTTTTGCGCTCTCATCAATGGCATTAGAGCCTGGGTTATTCGAGCAACGGCTACAACATTGGTTGTAAAGGTTGCCAGCATCGTTTCCATCTGAACCGTAAGCAGACTGGATTCTTCTGGCTGCACCGTTGGGTTGACACCTGCATTGTTGACCAAAATATCGACTCTGCCATAAGCCTGCTGCAACCAGGTTGTGAACTGCTGCACACTTGCATCGCTCGTGACATCCAGAGAATGAAAATCTACTTGAATATTTTCGCTCAATAGGCGCTGTTGAGCGGATAGACCATCTTGCTCCTTACGACTCGTCAGCACAACCTGAATATTCTCTTGCTGTGCTAACTGGCGAGCGATCGCATAGCCTAATCCTTTGTGACTGCCCGTGATTACGGCAACTTTCTGCGTCATAGTCATCAAATTCCTCTGAGCGAGTTGGCTATAGCGTTACCGTAACAACCCCTAAACTATTAAACAAGTCGATATTTTAGATAAATAACATCAATGAAATCGATGAATCTGGCTGCGATCAACTTGAACCTGTTGGTTGCCTTTGAAGCTCTCCTGGAACAGCGCAGCATTACCAAAGCTGCCGACCAGCTTCAGATGGGGCAGCCTGCCATGAGTGCAGCGCTCAGTCGTCTGCGTGTTTTGTTTGAAGATCGAATTGTTTGTGAGGTTAGGGCGACAGATGCAACCGACGCTCAAAGCCCAGACGATCGCCCTAGGTATCTTGGCAGCATTGCAACAGATTCGCCAAACCGTTACCCCAAGTCAGGCCTTTGAGCCAACTTCTAGCGACCGCACCTTTGCGATTGGCAGTTCAGACTACAGTAGCTTTGTCCTAGTGCCACCGCTGCTAGAGTTTAGTCATCAAGCGGCTCCATCAATCAGCTTTCCCATGCCCTTGCAACTCTACGTCGAGACACCATAGGCGAAATCGACAGGGCGTTGTGTGAGCAAAACTTAGAGCGTCGTGTTGCATTCACAACCCCGCATATGATGGTTTTGCCGTTTGCGATCGCATCTAGTGATCTAGTCGCAGCGCTTCCCAGTCGCATTGCGCTCCGGTTAGCTATGGTCTGTAATTTGACAATTTTTGAACTTCCAGTCAAAACGAAACCATGGATGGTTTCGATGCTATGGAGTGCTTTGAGCAATCAAGATGAAGCAAATCGTTGGTTGCGCTGTTCAATCAAAGCGATTTCTCAAAAATTGAACTGCCCCTTAAACTATACTCCTCATAAGAATGACTTGAGTTTAGACTAATCTTGCCTATGTAGATACTGCCTGTATACGCGCTTTCCATTACCGCAGATGAAATCGACTCAACCTTACCAACCCCTCCTCCTTCGCATTTTGCATGGACTCACAGGTCTATTTCTCTTGGCTGCAATCTTGACAGCCCTCTGGACTTACGATACCTATGATGGACGCTGGGGGAACGTTCCATTGCCCGCTTATCGAGATATCGAAGGGATACATGGAACCTTCGGGCTGTATACCTTACTAATATTCCCTGCCTTTGTGATCTATGCATTCCATCGAGGGCAGAGACGGCTGGTTCAGCCTGACTCGCTTGCAGGATTAGCTCAGGTGGGCAAACCCATTTGGTGGTACACGCTCAATCGTTTTACCAATACATTTGCCCTCGTTGCCCTAACGTTTGCTCTATTCAGCGGCAAGATGATGGATGAAGCATGGTTGCCTCAGGGGGAATTAAACCATGCTTGGTACTATGCTCACTTAATTGCCTGGGTGATAATGGTGATTGCGATCGCACTTCACCTGTTGATGAATGCTAAAGTTGGCGGCATTCCATTGCTGCTATCTATGCTCAACTGGAAATTTCATGAGAAAGATAGCCCTGCTCGTTGGTCTGTCCATCTCTCTCAGTGGTGGTTGAGTTTCCGACGAGGTTCCTGGTCAAACTGGTTTCAATCTTCGCGTACCCTGGTGTTGCTGGAAATGACTATTCTGTTTAGCATGATCGCTGCTTGGATTATTCCACTGTTTAAGTAAGTCTACTCACATTCTGCCCCTCAACTTCAAGGGAGTGTCGAGGCAAGACCATAACGCTTGGGAGTGATCAAGGCGAACCGGATCAAGATGTTTCGAGCCGATTCAATGGCTCTGCTACAGCAAATCCTCAACAATGACATTCCTAGCTTTGTTGAGCAGTCGAATTCAGTGGAGAGGCTCACTTAAGTCCTCCAAAGGTGATCACCAGAGCGCGATCGTGCGTCCACATCAGCCCCCGCGATCGCACTTGAGGTGATCAGCCCGCTTGCCCAAACTCCCTTACAAACCGCATAAGTTCCTCCAAGTCCCGTCCATTCTGATGGTCATGGGATTGCGGATTCACCACGCCACTACTTTTATGGCTTGAGTTTGGACTAAATCTGTCAAGGAAGGCAGTCAAAGAGAGCCAGTGACTGCCGTAAGGTCAATGCAGTGTTGGTAGTGGTGTATCGTAAAGGATGGAGAGAAACAAGACTTGTTCAGAGGACGTTTGAGAAGTCGGTCGATTAGCAAAAAAGCTCACTCGGTATAAGCTGCGAATAGTTAAGTACACAGCACCAAGAGAGCCAGATGAGTAAAGCTTACCCCAGCAACCTGACCCCAGAGCAATTTGAGCTGCTCAACGACCTAATTCCCGCAGCCAAACCCGGCGGTCGTCCGCGTCAAGTAGAAATGTGGGATATCCTCAACGCCATTTTCTATCTGCTGTGTGAGGGGTGCCGTTGGCGGGCATTACCAGGGGAGTTCCCGCCCTGGCAGACGGTGTACACCTACTTCCGCAAGTGGCGCATGGATGGCACCTGGGTCAAGATTCACGACTGCTTGCGCCAATGGGAGCGGATCGAGCAAGACCGCCAGCCCAGTCCATCCGAAGCCTGCGTGGACAGTCAGAGTGTCAAAACAAACGCCGGGATCAGTGAGGCGGTGGGGTACGACGCAGGCAAGAAAGTCAAGGGACGCAAACGGTTTTTGACGGTGGATACGCTGGGCTTGGTGTTGCGAGTCTGGGTCAGCGCTGCCAGCGTGGGGGAGCGAGACGGGGGGAAGCGCGTCCTCCAACGGGTCAAAAAACAGGGTCAGGCGGTGTCTCGTCTGCACACGATTTGGGCAGATGGCGGCTTTGATGGCGACCCGTTTATGCAGTGGGTGATGGACTGTTGCCGCTGGATCGTTCAGGTCGTCTTGCGACCGGAACAGACAAAGGGGTTTGTGTTACTCAAGAAACGCTGGGTGGTAGAGCGAACTTTTGGTTGGTTGATGCACTGTCGGCGGTTAACCAGAGATCATGAGCTACTGCCAGAAACTTCAGAGACGTTGATCTACCTGGCGATGATCCGCATCATGGTCAGGCGGTTGGCGTAAAATCTAACCTCAAAAAACTTCTCAAACGTCCTCTAAACTCAGAAATGCTCAGGACTTTAGAGACTTGAAGTTTAAACTCTTCCCTTAAATCAGACCTTGCCGAATCAAGGGAAGAGTTTAGAAGCGTCAGTTTGAGCTTGACCCTCTGCCGTGTCGAGTTCAGGCTGATTGACTTCAAAAAATGCCGCCTTCTGCCGTCCTAACCGTTCCAAAAGCTCGCTACGAGAAATCCCATAGGTCTGACTCAATGGACTTCTGCCCCTTTGAGCTTTCTTTTTTCTGCCAGTTTTCTCTTGCTTTTCTCTGTTTTTTGGAACGCGGCGGCATATGTGGCGGTAGGTTGAATTGGGTGACAAGGGAGCAAAAATTTAAAAGCAAAAAACACCGGAGCTCCGTGTACTGGCTAGTACAGCGAGGAGATCCGGTGTTGGGTACTCTTGTTATTGATTTCTGGAAGAGGCTACGTGCTCTCTGGCTCCAGAATAACGCATTTTCTCGAAGAGGAGTTGGAAGCTGTCTCGGTCTGAAACGATTCAGTCCTTCAGAGGGTGTTTGAAAAGTTATAGGGTGTGAAGATTTATGCTAGCCGCCTGACCATAATGCGGATCATTGCGAGGTAAATCAACGTCTCCGCAGTTTGAGGCAAGTTCTCATAGTCTCTCGTCAAGCGGCGACAGTGCATCAACCAGCCAAAGGTGCGCTCTACTACCCAGCGTTTCTTGAGCAGGACAAACCCCTTGGTCTGCTGGGGTCGCAGCACCACCTGGACAATCCACCGGCAACAGTCCATCACCCCCTGCATAAAGGGATCTCCGTCAAACCCGCCATCTGTCCAAATTGTGTGCAGGCGGGACACTGCTTTGCCTTGTTTTTTGACCCGTTGGAGGACGTGTTTGCCTCCCTCGCGTTCTCCAACCCTCGCGGCACTGACCCAGACCCGAAGAGGTAAAAAATGGCGTTGAGCACATCCCACAGCTCGACGCTGCGGGGACGACCGCCGGGTTTGGCTGCGGGTATCAGGTCGTTGAGCAGCTCAAATTGGGCACGGCTCAGGTTGCTAGGGTAAGCTTTACTCATACTGCTCCTCGGTGCTGTGGTTTACTAAATGCAGCTTATACCGAGGGAGCTTTTTTACGCCTCAGCCGACTTCTCAAACACCCTCTAAGAAGGGCAGGAGAAGATTCCCACCTTTTGGAACAAGCCCGGATAAATCTTTCCGCTAGGGATGAAGCAGGGTAACGTTTTCCTCAGTCCTCTAGCGGCTCAACCGCACCAGCAGCACTCCACCCAATAGCAACCCAACGATCGTTGGTAGCCAGGCTGCCATTACAGAGGTGAGCACTTCAAATCGGTACAGCGCTTCCCCTGTACTGATCAGCAAATAGTAGGAAATGATGATCACTAGGCTAAGGCCAAATCCCGTAGCCCGACCGCTACGACGCGGCTGCACTCCCAGGGTGGCCCCAGCCAGCCCAAACACGAGGCACGCGAAGGGAAAAGCAACTTTCTGGTCAATCCTGATGGAAATTTTGCGAATTTCCCTACGATCGCCCGTCTGAGTAATCAATTCGCGGTACTGAGTTGCTTCAGCCAGGTTCATCTCTGCCGGATCGCGATTGGTCTTAGCAATGTCTAGGGGAGTTCGGGGCAACTGAACTTGCTGCTGCTGAAACCGAACAATGTTGCGGTAGGAGCCGTCAGGATCGATCACGTAGATCGTGCCATCGGAAAAGTCCCAAATTTCCTCTTGACCGTTCCAGATGGCAGTTTTGGAAACCATGATTTGGTTCAGTTCTTGTTTGGAGAAATCCAGAATCGTTAGTCCTTTCATCTGCTTGCCGTCGTACTCTTTTGCATAAAAAATGCGAGACAAGCGCCGCTCTGATTCTCCCTCAGTGGTTTTCTCAGTCCGAAATTCCTGATAGATAATGTTGCTCTCAGTGAAGTTCTGCTCTCGCTTTTTGAGCGCCTGATCAATCATTTGCGCTCCCTGACGGTTTGCCGCCGGAACAACCGCTTCATTGAATGCAAAGGTTACGCCCGTCATCAGCAGGCTAAGAGCGATCGCAGGGGCAATTAAACGCTGAATGCTAACCCCACAACTCCTCAGCGCCACCAGTTCGCTGTCACTGGAAAGCCGTCCATAGACCATCAAGCAGGCCAACAGCATTGAGGTGGGCAGAGCCAGGCTAACGAAGTAGGGAAGCCGGAGGACAAACACCTGAAACGCGATCGTCGGAGATAAGCCCGCTTCCGTCACCCGTCGCACCAAGTCGAAGGCTGCTCCCACAGACACGCCGATCGAGGAAAACGCCACCACGCCAAACAGAAACGGCATGACTAGCTGGGAGAGGATGTAGCGGTCCATTACCGAAATCCCGAAGGGTAACGGGCCGCCAGAATTTCCTGATCGATTAGAGGAGGTGGAGAGTGAGGTCATAGGGGAGGCGGGAGAAAGTCTAGCTCAGGTAGGGGAAATTCAAGACTAGGCAGCGACCGTGATAATTGATGATTGAACCGAAAGATGAGTTCCGACCAGCTCATTTAATTGCTCATTGTCGATTCTCAATCGCTCTCAAAGTTGATGGCTCTCAAGAATGTTCTTAGGGCTGAAAGTTGTCGCCCAAATAGTACTGCCGGACAAGAGGATTGCTGTAAAGTTCTTCGGAGCTTCCGGCCGCCAGAATTTGACCGTCCCGCATGATGTAGCTGCGATCGGTGATGGCTAGAGTTTCGCGGACATTGTGGTCAGTAATCAGGATACCGATTTGACGATCGCGCAGATGGGCAATCATTTCCTGAATTTCTGAAACGGCGATCGGATCAACTCCGGCAAAGGGTTCGTCCAGCAGCAGAAACCGCGGCCCTTCTCGCCCAGCCGCCAGCGCCCTAGCTAACTCGGTGCGTCGCCGCTCTCCACCCGAAATTTGAATGCCAAGAGTATGAGCAACTTTCTCTAACCGAAATTCTTTAAGCAAGTAGTTGAGACGATCGTTCCACTCGCGCCGAGGAATGTTCGTCTGCTCCATCACTAGCAAGAGATTGTCCCGCACGCTCAGATGTCGAAAAATACTAGCTTCCTGGGCCAAATAGCCAATGCCCAGTCGGGCCCGCTTGTGCACCGATTGAGCCGTGATTTCCAAATCATTGAGCCAAACCCGCCCCTGATCGGGCTTTTCTAGTCCCGTGGCAATGTAGAAAGTAGTCGTTTTTCCGGCTCCGTTGGGCCCCAGCAAACCCACAACTTCCCCCTGAGCCACCGAAAGGCTAACGCGACTGACGATCGATCGCTGACCGTAGGACTTATGAACGTTCTCCAGCGCAATCTTCAACAGTCCCCTCCCTGTTGTACAACCATTCCGGCAACGATCTTAACATCCAGTCGGAAAACTCACTCTTCTGTCAACTACCGTTAGTTAGCCACAGGAGGAGTAAATTGCGACTGGTCTCCAAACGGGGGAGAGGCGGTGGGAGCAGGGGCAGCGGGGCTGTCAGGAACTAGATAAATCGCCTCAACCTGCTTGGGAGCCTGGGGCAGGGCTACAAATCGGCCTTCGTCGATCAGGTAGGTTACAACTTCGCCCCGTAGACTGTTTCCGTCTTGCAGTACGTAAACGTTGCCACTCAGCACAATCCGGCGTTCGCGGCTGTAGTATTCTGCTTGGGCCGAGGTGGCTTGAATCTGACGGGATGGGTAATTGATCTGCACATTGCCCCGCGCCACCAGCACCCCTGTTTTAGAGTTGGCTTCCTGAATATCCGATCGCAGGGTCAACGCTTGATTTGAGTCGGTCTGGGCCTGGACTGACTTCAGGTTAGGCAAGCCGCCGGCCAGAGCGATCGTCATTGCTGCTGGAATGACAAGGGCCGAAGACTTAAGTAGGCGCGATCGCAGGTGAGAGAACTGGCGGAGGGACATAAAACTAACCTGAGCTAGGAAATGAAATAGTAGGAAACGAGATTGCGAAATGGCAGGATGACGTTCTGATAGTCTACTCAAATTTGATGGGCGGAGCCTGGCTCATACTACTGAACTAATCCTGCTCTACAGGATCAAGACTCTAACTTGAAGCAAAAGTTTCAGGCAAGCGACTTCAAGCTATGCCTCAAGCTTATTGGATCTTGTCGCAGAAGTGT
>DATNQR010000477.1:0-7946 GCA_036703905.1 Thermosynechococcaceae cyanobacterium | reverse complement strand
TCGAACTCGCGGTGATAGTGGGCAGCTATGACCGGACTATGGAGTACCAGCACGGTTTCGTCGTTACCGTTGTTGGCTGCGTCTGTCCAATTGTGGGAGCCTGTGATCACAATTTTGCGATCGACAATGCCGAACTTGTGGTGCAGTAGATCTCCCGGTGGCATTCGGGGCACACCGACCGTCGCGATGGGGTTTTGCCAGGAACGGTTGCTTGCTTCAATTTTGCAGTCGTCGGTCAGGGTGATCCCCATCATATCCAGTGCTTCGCTGTAGGATCGGTAAGCAAATTCTGGCTCGATCAAAGCGCGAATCTCTACCCCGTTCTGGTGCAGTGGCTCTAGTTTGTTCACCAGCTTTTGATCCGAGAAGACAAACAGCGCTAGTTCGATCGCCTGAGTTGCACCGTCCAAAGTTTTGCCGATTAGTCCGTTGCTGCTGTTCTCCCAGTCCACTGACTTAGCCGCAGGGGAAAACTTCACCTCTACCTTGGTGGAACCGATCGTCACTGACCGCACTGGTCGCTGAGGCTTGCGGGTTCCAAACTTGCTGTCGGGCTTGCTGCCCGGCCCATCGCCCCACATTAAATTAAATTCCTCAGTGAAGATTTGCGCCAGTTCTGGGCTGCTGAGTTTGAGCAAGGTGTTGGCATTGCCGCGACTGCTGGGGGTTTTGAGGTCGCCATGCACGTCGCTAGAGGTGAAGTTAGCCGAAGTGACAATCACGGTGCGATCGTCCACCACTAAAAACTTGTGGTGCATTAAGCTACTGCCCACCGAGCCATCAGCCGTATCGTCCAAGCGGGCAACCTGGCCCTGATCGAGCATCATCAGCGCATCTCTGGTACTGATTTCCGCCTGATCCAGTTGCCCGTCGCCGTTTTGGTCGATCAGCCGCCAAGAGTCCTGGACACGAGCGCGATCGCGCTCTGGCAACTTTTCTACTTCTGCCTGGGTAAAGCTGCTGAAGGCGCGGGAGTAGGTGTTCTCCAGAATCACCCGTACTTTCACCCCTGCTTTTTGGCGTTCCACCAAGGCTGCCGCAATCCGAGGCAAACGCAACTCCTGCACCGCCACCGTGACGCTTGATCGGGCACTGGCGATCGTGTCCACAATCACCTGCTCCAGGTTGTCGCCAGAACGAGTTTGCTGGCGATCGACTTCGGCATAGCTGGAAGCGGGTTCATGGTTGGTATAGACCTGAATCAGTTCTTCTTGAGGAAGAGGAGTTGGCCGGGGTGGCGTGATTTCGGAGTGCCCACGCTGGCAAGCAGACAGACCCAGCGCCAGCAACAAAGTCAGACAACGGGATTTCAACGATAAATGCACCATGACGATCGTCTAGATATTGCTACCCAGAGAATTCCCCCAGCGGCCACGATCGCCACAACCCTTCTGCAATCTGTGTCCCAAGTCTATGCCCCCAGGTGGCTGAACCTCCCACTCTGGAGCGAGTCTTCAGTGTTGGAAGTTTTCTACAGTAATGGTTACTTGCTCTCCCACACAAGAAATTGCGACCACCATGCCTACAAGACGCTCTGAGTTCGTCAAAACCCTCGAAGCTGGAGCCTTTGCCCTTAGTTTGATTGGCTTGTGCCTCGTTCAGTCAACTCCCCAACTTCTCAGCCAATCTGCTAGCGCTTCAAACACTGGGACGATCGTTACTCCCCTTCCCTAAAGACTTGCTTGACCTTGTTCTTCAGCAAATTCCACTGCAAATCTCACTGCAAATCTCACTACTGTGCAGGTCAGAGACAAGGGAGTGGTATCTTGGGAAGGGGATAAGCTACCTTATCTTTCTGTCCACAAGGCTTCTATAAAGTTTGACCAATGGGATCGACGCAGGCAAGAATTGCGATTGATGCGATGGGGGGAGATCATGCTCCGGCTCAGATCGTGGCAGGGGCGATTAGGGCGCGGGAGGAGCTGGGAGTCGAAGTACTGCTGGTAGGCGATCCGGCGCAGATTGAGGAATCCCTACGGCAACACTCGACCTCTGTGGCGATCGAAATCGTCCCCGCAGAAGGCGCGATCGAAATGGAGGAGGAACCCCTTAGTGCCCTTCGCCGCAAGCCCAAAGCCTCGATTAATGTGGCGATGGATTTGGTTAAGCAGAACCGAGCAGATGCGGTGGTTTCGGCAGGACATTCTGGTGCGGCTATGGCTGCGGCTCTGCTGCGGCTGGGGCGGTTGCCAGGAATCGATCGTCCAGCGATCGGTGCAGTTTTGCCCACCTTAATCCAAGGCAAGCCCGTGATCATTTTGGATGTAGGCGCAAATGTGGACTGTCGCCCGAAGTTTCTGGAGCAGTTCGCCTTTATGGGCATGGTCTACTCTCGCTTCGTTATGGGCGTGACCACTCCCAAGATCGGCTTGCTCAATATCGGCGAAGAATCCAGCAAGGGCAATGAGTTGGCCCTACAAACCCACAAGCTCCTGCAAGAAAACTCCCAAATGGACTTCGTGGGCAACGCTGAAGGGCGAGATGTGCTGTCAGGCAATTTTGATGTGATTGTCTGCGATGGCTTCGTTGGAAATGTGCTGCTGAAATTTGCCGAAGCGGTAGGTGAAGTGGCGCTGCAAATTCTGCGGGAAGAGTTGCCCCGTGGGGTGCGCGGTCGAGCAGGCGCAGCAATTCTGAAGCCGAATCTGCGCCGGATTAAACAGCGAATGGATCATGCGGAACACGGCGGCGGCTTGCTGCTAGGGGTGGCGGGGGTGTGCATTATCAGCCACGGTAGCTCTCAGGCTCCCACAATCTTCAATGCCGCTCGGTTGGCGAGAGAGGCGATCGACAATCAAGTGCTCGATCGCATTCAGTCGCAATATCAAGGAACTGCCAAGCGTCAGTAGCCCCGCCATTCACTGCCCCAGGGCTTCAGGGAGAAAAACTTTGAATCAAGCCGGAATTGCTATTACAGGGGTGGGTTCTGCTGTTCCTGCTACCTCTGTAGACAACACTGCCCTCAGCCACATTGTCGAAACTTCGGATGAGTGGATCGCCAGTCGTACCGGAATTCGGCAGCGGCGATTGGCAATTCCAGAGGAATCGCTGACCCAGATCGCCACTCAAGCGGCCGAGCAGGCGATCGCCATGGCTGGTATTCTCCCCATGGATCTGGACTTGATTATTTTGGCGACCTCAACCCCAGACGATCTGTTTGGCACAGCCAGCCACATTCAGGGCAAACTGGGCGCACTCAAAGCTGTGGCGTTTGATTTGACGGCGGCTTGCTCTGGCTTTGTCTTTGGCCTTGTGACGGCGGCTCAGTTCATCCGCACTGGAACCTACCGCAACGTCCTGCTGATCGGTGGCGACATTCTCTCACGCTGGGTTGATTGGACAGATCGACGCACCTGTGTGCTGTTTGGTGACGGCGCGGGGGCAGTGGTGATCCAGTCCAACGATCGCGATCGGCTCTTGGGCTTTGAACTCCGCACTGATGGCAGCCAGAACCAGTATCTGAATCTGGCTTACCGACCTGATCCGAAACCACTGCTGGCAGACACAACGATCGGGCAAGGTAGCTTTGATCCCATCACCATGAACGGGCAAGAGGTCTATCGCTTCGCCGTGCGGCAGGTTCCCGAGGTGATCGAAAAAGCCCTCCATCGCGCCAACCTCAGCGTCGAGGAAATCGATTGGCTGCTACTGCACCAGGCCAACCAGCGCATTCTGGATGCGGTGGGCACTCGGCTCAAAATTCCCCCCGAAAAAATCCTCAGCAACCTGGCCTACTACGGCAACACCTCTGCTGCCTCAATTCCTCTGGCGCTGGACGAAGCTGTGCGGCAGGGACGAGTTCAGCCCGGAGATACGATCGTTACTTCTGGCTTTGGAGCAGGTTTAACTTGGGGCGCAGCCGTGTTTCAGTGGGGCCGGTGACCCCTGCAAGCTCAGATGAATCTCCCTTTACGGATCGATCGCGTTTTTGTACCGCCGATCAAATGCCAGGGCATTAAAACGAAGCTCACGCCCTTCATCCTGAGCCAGATTCGGTGGGCAGGGCAAGAACATACGCGGTGGATTGAGCCATTTTTGGGATCTGGCGTTGTGGCGTTTAATCTCGCTCCTGATCGCGCCCTGCTCGCTGATACCAATTGCCACATTATTCATTTCTATCAGGCAATTCAGCGGAAAGAAATTCAAAGCAGCCTCGTGCGCGAGTTTCTGCAAGATCAAGGTAATAAGTTAGGAAAAGTTGGCGCAGAGTACTACTACGAAGTGCGCGATCGCTTCAATCAGTTTAGTTCTTCTCTAGACTTTCTATTCTTGAATCGCGCTTGCTTTAATGGCGTGATGCGGTTCAATCGCAGAGGTGAATTTAACGTTCCTTTCTGTCGCAAGCCGCAGCGATTTTCCCCTAGCTATGTGACTAAAATTGTCAATCAGGTCGATCGTCTTGCTCATCTAATCGCCGAGAAAGATTGGGAGTTTAGTGTAAGTCCCTGGCAAGAAACTTTAGCAAAGGCAGAATTAGGAGACTTCGTATATCTTGATCCTCCCTATATTGGTCGGCATACAGGATATTTCAACGCTTGGACTCAACTCGAAGCAGAGAAACTAGCGGCGATCGCTCAACAGCTTCCCTGTGGCTTTGCCCTCTCGATGTGGCTGGAGAATCAGCATCGTCGAAATGAACATCTGCAACAGTGTTGGAGCGGCTTGGAGGCGCGAACTTTTCAACACTTCTACCATGTTGGGTCTAAAGAGACTTGGCGGGGTCAGATTGATGAGGCGCTGCTGATTAAGCCGGGGTTTGCAGCGTTGATCGCACTGGCTTAGCTGAAATTTTACGCTGCTGAAGTTTTGCGCTAAAGTATGAAAACTGTGTGAGTTGTAACCATGTTGACTTCTACAGATTTCAATGGTCTTGTCAACGATCGCTTCATCAAAAACTTCTTTCCCATTCCTGCTACCAATCGCCTGAACTTAGGTCTGCCTACCCCCACCTTTGAACTGCCAGATGTCACCAACGATGGGACGATCAGGCTCTCTGATCGCTTGGGCAATCGACCCGTAGTTTTGGCATTCACGCGCATCTTTACCGAGAAACAATACTGTCCCTTCTGCTTTCCTCACATTAAAGAACTACGCGATCGCTATCAGGAGTTTGGCGATCGCAACATTGACTTACTCCTAATCACCAGCACCGACGAATCCCAGAGCAAAATTGTCGCGCAAGATTTGGGGTTGCCCATGCCGCTCCTCAGCAATTCTGACTGTCAAGTTTTCCGAGCCTATGAAACTGGACAAGCATTAGGTGCGCCGCTTCCTGCTCAGTTTGTTCTAGATCAGCAGGGACGGTTGCGCTACAAACATCTCTTTTCATTCTTGGATCACAATGCCAGTGTGGACACGCTGCTGACGATCGCCGCTGCATTGAATTAGATCATGGCTAGAACTTTTAAGTAGAATAGCTGTGCCAGAATTAAAAAATTAATATGGCATTTTTCAGGTTGCTGAGGTGTGAAAAACGAGGTTCGCTAGATTTGGAAACGCCATAACTTGAATTGGGTGGTTCATGCTGCAATTTCATTCACCGGGAATCGGACAGCAAGTTGTGAAAACTTCGCTGGGGTCGATCGTCTACTATACTCCCGTTGGTCAGCCGTGGAATCTAGCAGGACGCGATCGTTTACCTTTGCTGTTTTTGCACAACTTTGGCGGCGGTGCTTCAGCTTACGAATGGTCACAGGTCTATCCTGCTTTCCTGGATGACTACCAGGTGCTAGTTCCTGATTTGCTTGGCTGGGGTCAATCGGATCATCCAGTGCGAAACTATCAAGTGAATGATTATTTGACGACGCTAACCGAATTTATTGAGCAAACCTGTACTGAACCAGTGATCACAGTCGCGAGTTCATTAACAGGAGCGATCGCCGTTCGCCTTGCCATCCAGCGTCCTGATTTATTCCAGCGTTTGTTCCTCGTTTGTCCTTCTGGCTTTGCAGATTTTGGGCAAGATTCCGGGCGCAGATTGCCCCTACAAATCATCAATATGCCGCTCCTGGATCAGCTCATCTACGGGTTGGGCGCAATGAACGAGGTAGCAGTGAGGAACTTTCTGGAACGATTCTTATTTGCTCAACCCGATCGCGTCACGCCGGAAATTGTTGCCGCCTACTTGGAGTCTGCCCAGCAGCCCAATGCTCAATACGCTGCCCTGGCCTTTCTCCGGGGCGATTTATACTTCGACCTAGCGCTGTACATGAAGCAGTTGACCACGCCCACCACGATTTTGTGGGGTGAGGAAGCCCAGTTTACCGATGCGAAATTAGGGCAACGACTGGCAGCACTGAATCCTACAGCCGTGAAAGCATTTCTACAGGTAGCCCAAACAGGCATCCTGCCCCATTTAGAACTACCGGCGGTGACGATCGGCTTACTGCGGCACTTTTTGAGGGAAGCCAGTTGAGAGAAGCCAATCTGAATTCGCCGGTTCTGACACAGATTTCTGACATAGATTTAAGGTCAGGCAATTGAAATCAGATGGGTTGAAATCAAATAGGTCAGACGCGATCGATATCAGCATGGAAATTTCCTGGGATCAGGCGACGGAAGCAGCTCAGCAGCAAAACTGGGCCCTGCTCAATCAGTATTTGGAACAGTTGCTCAACGAGGCGCCCAACAGCAGCTCTGAGGAAGACAGCACGAGAGAGAGAGAACGCGATCGCTCCCTCTCGCTAATGCTGCAAGCTCTGGAAACCGGAGATTTTCAGTTGCGCTGGGATGTAGCCAAGCTGTTTCCGGCATTTGGAGCAACCGCGATCGCCCCTCTGACCCGTCTCTTGCAGGACGAAGCCGCAGAACTCGAAGCCCGATGGTTTGCCGCTCGGCTGCTAGGCGGATTCAACAATCCCGACGCGATCGCTGCCCTGATCGATACAGTTCAAACCACCGACGACGACGAACTGAGCGCAGTGGCCGCCGAAGCCTTGGCGAACCTGGGAACCGAGGCGATCGCCGCTCTAATCCCGCTTTTGAAGCAGAGCGAAACCCGTGGATTATCGGTAGGAGCTTTGGCCCGAATTCGTGATTCAGAAACAATTGCACCCCTCCTGAGCGTGGTGGCCGATCCCGACCCAATGATTCGGAGTCTGGCGATCGAGAGCCTCAGCAGCTTCCACGATCCCCGCGTTCCACCCGTGCTGGTGCAAGCCCTGACTGATGCCACCGCTTCTGTACGCCAGAGTGCTCTTGTTGGGCTGGGACTGCGATCGGATTTAGATGCCGAACTTGATCTGGTGTCTCTGCTCCGAGATCGCCTCTGGGATTTGGATCTAAAAGTCTGCCAGCAAGCCGCGATTGCCCTTGGCCGCTTGGGCACAGAAGCCGCTCTGCAAACCCTGTCCGATGCTTTGCTTCCTACAACGCCAGTGCCTCTGCAACTGGAGATTGTCCGGGCGATCGGGTGGACAGAAAGCGCGATCGCCCTTGCCCATCTCCAGCAAGCTCTTTTGTTTGCCGAAGCCACAACCCTACAGCAAGAGATCATCAAAATTTTTGGACGCTGGACAACACCAAACCTTCAGCCCCAAGCCGCCGCCACGCTCATTAATGCCCTGAAAGCAGCGCCCGATCCTGCTAACCAGCAAGCCCTCGCCCTTGCTCTGGGCCACTTGGGGCAACCTGCGGCGATCGATCCCTTGATTCAACTCCTGGCAGCACCCGATCCCCGCACTCGTCTCCACGCGATCGCTGCTCTCAAAATCCTGCCGTCTGCCTACGAGCAATTGCAGGCATTGAGTCGATCAACGCAACCCGAAGCCCTACGAGAAGGGGTCGCGATCGCTTTAGCAGAGTGGCGGACTTGAAAGTGAAGGGGTCGAGAGCTATGGTGAGATTTGTTAATGGCTGGAGAGCCAACTCGGCATCGCTGCACTCTGCAAACAAACCCATCAAGCAAATATAGCGGTGTGCAGGTAGGTTAAGTACAGTAGCAAGCA
>DATNQR010000476.1:0-6800 GCA_036703905.1 Thermosynechococcaceae cyanobacterium | reverse complement strand
ATCTCGGCAGCAGGATTCGGGTAGTGCTTCTGGTAGAGTTCCACCAGATTCAGCAAATCCTGGGTGTAATCGTTGGCGTGGTTCAGGTTGCCAAAGATAAAGTTCACCGGATTGTTGATTTCGTGGGCGACCCCAGCCACGAGTTGCCCCAAACTCGACATTTTCTCCGCCTGCACCATTTGGGATTGGGTGCGCTGTAGCTCTTGCAGGGTTGCCTCCAAGTCGGTGGCCTGCTGCTGGAGTTGGGCCTGAGCCTGCTTGAGAGACAGCACATTAAAGGCAGTGCCCACAATGCGATAAACTCTGCCCTTCCCGTCTTTGAGCGGGTTCAGCGTGGTCATGAACCAGGCCTCTTGACCATCGATGGTGAACTGCTCTTCTTCAGTTAAAGCAGTCCCCGCTTTGACACACCGCTCAAATCCTTCCCGAATCAGTTTTCCTTCTGTTGGGCCAAAGCGCTCTTCTGGGGTTTGACCCATAACCTCAGCGCTTTTGAAGCCTGTGGCGGCCTCAGCCGCCTTGTTGTAGCTGTTGTAAATAAACTCGCCGTTCTCCAGCGCATCCACCACGAAAATCGAGCAAGCCACGCCGTCGAAAATACTGCGAAGAAACTGCTCTTGCTCCAGCAGTCGAGCTTCAGCCCGTTTGCGATCGGTCGTGTCGATCGAAGTACCAACCAGGCGATGCACCCGCCCTGTTTCGTTTTTCAGAGGCGTAACCGTAGTTGTCCACCACGCTTCATCTGGAAGGAGCAAGTGATCTTCCCAGGTGTGAGAAGCGCCGGACTGGACGCAATCCTCGAACCGCTGGAGGTGGATGGCGGCGACTTCTGGAGCTAAAACTTGCTTCGGGGTTCTGCCCAAATAGTCCTTCAAGCTTACGCCGATCGCCCGTTCTGCAACAGAATTCATCCCCAGATAGCGAAAAGCGTTGTCTTCCGTCACCTCCAGGGCAAAAATCGAGTAGTCCACGCCGTCGTAGATGCTCCGCAGAAACTGCTCCTGTTCTTGCAGTTGGGCTTTCACCCGTTCGCGCTCTTGGAGGGTTGCCCGCCGTTCGGTGATGTCCTTGAAAGCGACCAAGATCCCTGTGACATTGCCGTCCGCGTCGTGGAGGGGAGCCTTACTGGTTTCCAGCCAGGCTTGTTTGCCGTCGGCTTGCAGTTGAGGCTCAATGATGCCCAGTTCTGCCTGATTGGAATCCATAACGCGGCGATCGACCTTGCGGAAAAAGTCTGCTTCTTCGGTTGTCCAAGCCAGGTCATAGTCAGTTTTGCCAACGATTTCTTGCGGTGAGTTCAGCCCCGCCACTTTTGCAGCAAGGCGATTGCAGCCCAAAAAGACCGAGTTGCGGTCTTTCCAGAAAATGTGTTGGTTGGGCAAAGTGTCTAGAAGTCGGCGTAGAAATCGGCGCGATTCTTCTAGTTCAGCTTGGGCTTGCTTACGATCGGTGATATCTTGAGCCGCGCCCAAGTACTGAACCACTGCCCCAGTTGCATCCCGCTTGAACACCGTATCGCGGCTGGAGAACCAGCGCCACTCACCAGAGTGGTGGCGCAGGCGATATTCCAACTCAGCCGCTTCGCCATCCTCAAGGAACTGAATGCGAGCCTGATGCTGCACCACCCGATCGCGATCGTCGGGATGGATGATCGTGCTGCTCAAGTCTGGGTCTAACACCTGGACTTCTGCGGCGCAGTAGCCCAGACAGTCCGCTGCTTCCCGATTGGTGTAGATGCTCCGTTGCTCCACCAGATCGTAGAGATAGAGCAAGTTGGGGCTGTTGTCGGCAATGCTTTGAATAAACTGCTGACTTTCCTGAAGGGCCAGTTCTGCTACTTTGCGATCGGTGATGTCCAGAATTACGCCATAGAAAACCGCGCGATCGTGGGCAGAAGGCACTGCTTCACCTTGAAACCAGACAATTTTGCCGTCGGGCTTGATGATGCGCCCTTCGTACTGCCAGGGTGTGCCCGTGTTGACTGCTTTGAGCAGGGAATGGAAATAGCTGCGACGATCGTCAGGGTGAGTGCAATTGCTCAGGACGCTCATATTCTGAAGAATCTCGGCGGCTGGAATTCCCGTCAGGTCAACGACGCGATCGCTGATGTAGTCCATCTTCCAGTAGTCGTTCGCCGTGCAGAACTGGAAAATGGTTCCAGGAATGGAGTCAGCAATCGTTTGCAGACGGGCTTCGTTCTGGCGCAGTTCGCTCGTTCGTTGCTCTAGCTGGGTGTTCAGTTGCCGCAGATTTTCTTCCCAGTCCGGTGGAGAATGAGCAATTTCCACTTCAGTGAATTCTAGATTGAAGGAAGGGCAACCTAGGGGAGCCAGCGATCGAGCTTCAGTACGGGTCGCTAACTGTTGCTCTAGCTGCGTCACTCGTCGCCGCAAAGCTGTTAGCTCTTGCTGGAGCAGTTCATCAGGGGTTGCAGCACTAGAAACAGATTCAGCCATAGCAGCAAATATAGGATGATTCAGAAGTCCAGTGCCAGAAAATGTACTGACGGATTGTTCTGAAGTATTCCCAGAGTTCCAGCGTTTATCACGATCACAGAGAAATTTATAGCTGTAAGCAGACAGCTTAGGCCATTGGGTTTGAAGGGGGTGTGGGGGCGTTGCCCCAGATCCTGTCCTAACCTAGGAGACTATGGCTACAACTCGACTCCCGCAGCAGCATCAGTCGAGAGGGCGCAAGCTGTACCCACCAGGGACGGGGGCGATCGCTCATTTCTGCCCATTTCTCCTTAAATACCTCTGCCTGGAGATGATAATCCTGTGGGTTTGTGGGGGTACTGTGGAGCTTCAAGAATAGCGTCATGCGGTGAGGCGTCTCACTCGTGGCGACTAGCCAGCAGGGGAAAGTGTTTTCTAGAATTCCTTCAGGGCTGACCCGATCGCTGGGGAAAAGTAGTTGATGGGCCCGAATGCCCACACAGCTCAGGAACTCAGGAACCGCCTCCGACGATCGTAACTGCACACCCCAATCCAGAGCTTTGAAGTGTTGGGCATCGATCGCGATCACCCTAGAGAAATTCTTGCAGCCCGTTAACTGAGCAACGCGGCGGGTTTGGGGCTGCTCGAAGATGGCTTGTTTTGTCCCGGAGGCGATTTGCTGACCCTGCTCCAGCACCAGCAAATCTTCGCAAAGGCGATAGGCTTCCTCCAGATTGTGGGTGACGAATAAGCTCGGCCCCGAAAACTGCCTCAGTTGGATACCCATTTCCTGTTCCATCTGGCTTCGCAAATGGGTATCCAGCGCCGAGAACGGCTCATCTAACAGCAGCAGTTGGGGCTGGTTGGCTAGGGCCCTAGCCAGAGCGACTCGCTGTTGCTGCCCTCCCGAAAGCTGGGCAGGATAGCGATCGCCCAACCCGTCAAGCTGCACTGACCCTAAGTAAGCTGCCACTTGCTTTCGAGCGGTTGCCGCAGAGACTTTTGGCGGCAAACCGAAGGCAATGTTCTGAGCCACAGTCAAGTGGGGAAACAGGGCATAGTTCTGGACGAGATAGCCAATCTGGCGATCGCGGCTAGGTAAGTTGATGCCTCGCGCCGAGTCGAACAGCACTCGCCCATTCAAGACAATCCGACCACGCTCGGGCGCTTCTGTTCCCGCAAGGCAGCGCAGGATCATACTCTTGCCGGCCCCAGAACCACCGAGAATTCCCAGCGTGGTAGCGTTCGTTTGAAAAGCAATCTGGAGCTGAAAAGTGGGCAGCGTTTTTTGAATATCTACAATAAGGGCAGCATTGGAAGTGTTGAACCCCGTCGTGGTTAGGATCGAATTCTCCGCTTGCTTTTCTGAGGCAGAAGGTTTAGCCCGTTGGTTTCTGCCGCCGTGCCAGTCGTTCTGCCAGAGATTGAGTGCGATAATCCCAGCAAAAGAAAGAGTCAGAATGACGATCGACCAGAACCACGCTTCCTCGATCGCCCCTGCTTCCACGGCAAAGTAAATTGCCATTGGAATCGTTTGCGTTTCTCCAGGAATGTTGCCCGCCAGCATTAACGTCGCTCCAAACTCTCCCAACGCACGGGCAAACGCCAGCACTGTTCCTGCCAAAACTCCAGGCAACGCAAGGGGAAACAGCACTCGCCAAAAGACTTTCCTTTCCGAAGCGCCCAGCGATCGCGCGACCCCTAAAAGATTGGGATCAATCTGCTCAAAGGCTCCCAATGCTGTTTTGAACATCAACGGAAACGCCACCACGATCGCGCTAATCACTGCCCCATACCAGGTGAACACGGGACTGATACCGATCGGAGACAGCAGCCTGCCGATCGGGCCGTTTTTACCCAATAGCAGCAGGAGCAAAAACCCGATCACTGTAGGCGGCAAAATCAAGGGCGAAATCAAAATCCCTTCAATCAAAAATCTTCCCCGCCCCTGAAAATTTAGCATCCACCGAGCCGCTAGAATGCCCAAAAAGAACGTGGCGCAGGTGGCGATCAGAGCAGTTCTTAGCGAGATCCAGAGCGGAGACAAATCAGCAGGCATAGTCAGGACAGTGACTATGCCTAGAGTGACTATGCCCATGAAGTTAAACAGTGACTATAGCCATAGAGCGTTCAAGCAGGCAGATCGATCGTCATAATCGATCGTCATAAAAATTGCCAGATAGACTTTACGCTCTACCTGGCAACTCTAGATTGAAATGAGCGATCGACCTTTAGTAGGTTTCAACGTGCCAGCGGCCCGCTTTCTTCAACTCACGCTGATATTCTTTCCAGACAATGCCGTGCTTCTCAGCCTGCACCGACAAAGCCGCATCAATCCCGTCTTCCATCCCTTTCAAACCGCAGATGTAGACATGAGTTTTAGGGTCATTCTGGATCAAGTTCCAGAATTCCTCCGCGTGTTCAGCCACCCGATCCTGAATGTACATCTTGCCGCCAGAAGCGTTCTTTTGCTCCCGACTGATGGCTAGGCTGAGGCGGAAGTTGTCGGGATACTTCTGCTGGATTTCTTCCAGTTCTTCTTTATAGAGAACGTTAGGTGTAGTGGCAACGCCGAGGACAAGCCAAGCCAGACCCTTGAACTGATACTCAGGATTTGCTGCCCGCTCTTCGTCTTTAAACATCCGCCACAGGTAGGCCCGGAAGGGGGCAATTCCCGTGCCCGTAGCCAGCATGATGATGTTGGCATCTTCATCTTCCGGCAGCAGCATTTCCTTACCGGTAGGCCCCGTCAGTTTCACTTCGTCACCTGGCTGCAAGCTGGTGATATGAGTGGAGCAAACGCCGTACACTGTTTCTCCGGTTTCGGGATGTTTGTACTCTAGTTGACGAACACAGAGGGAAATCGTTTTGTCGTCCACATCATCACCATGACGAGTGGAAGCGATCGAATACAGTCTCAGCTTCTCCGGTTTGCCGTTCTTGTCGGTTCCTGGGGGAATCACCCCAATACTCTGACCTTCGAGGTAGCGCAGATCACCGCCAGAGATGTCGAACTTGACGTGCTGACAAAGGCCAATACCGCCTTCCTTGACCATTGGTTCGTTCGACACAACCTTCGCAACGAACGGACTGTTGGGACGGTAGATATTCACGGGAATATCTTTCGCCTTTTCCTTAGCTTGAGTCATGGGCTTACTCTTGTTTGCAGGTTCCTGAGCTTTCTGATCAGTCTTAGAGGGTTCCGTCTGGGTTTTCTGTTCAGGAGTAACGTTTGCGATCGCTTCCCCCGCATTGGGTTCGGCAGATACTCCTGCTGGAACGCCACCATTGCCAGAGGCTGCCTCGCTGCCATCCAAGGGTTGAATGCTGATAATTTTTCCACCCAAGCGGGTGATGCGCTGCATCACTTCGTTCATGCGATCGTAGGACACGGTGAGGAAGATGCTACCACTTCGACGAATGGGGTAGCCCAGCCGATCGGTCTGGGAATTCTGCCGCAGCCCCACAACTTCGTAACGATACACACGGCTGCCAGATTGGGTATTGACAGCACCGCCCACTGCGCTTGAATTGTACATTGACTTACTTTCTCCAACCTGATTCAACATTCAACTATTTTGCTGCAAGCCTAGTCTGCTGCAAGTTCAGCACTGCAAGAGGATTGCTCAAGTAATGGAGCGTGCCTGTCTGAATTAGGGTTCTAAATTGGGGTCAGATGCGATCGCTTCTCTGGCAACCCCTCGCCCTTCCCTAGCTCCATTTCCTCAGCGCACTTCTTAGCAGGAACTGACTAGCAGGAACCGATTAGCATAAACTGACAGAAAAAACGTTCTCTCATTACATTACAGAAGAATGAAGGCGGCGGATAGGGCAGAGACGATTATTGAAGGATTTTGCTCAAGGGATTTTGCTGAAGCTTCCATGCTGAGGATTACGCCCTACCTGAAGGGATAACCCAGCAGTTCGATCGAAAAGATTCCTTGACTCAATCCAATAGAAGCCTTGTAGGGATGATCCCCTTTTTGGTAAGATCGAGTCAACGGTAGTATTAAATACTTACCGAAGATTGGAACCCGCCGTGGCTGGCGATCATTTTGCTGTAGCCAACCAGTCTAGCAGCCTGGCTGCGGAACGCTGGGGATAAGCAGGCAAAAGCTAAGGGTATCGGAAGGCGATCGCTTTGTCATTGGGCTGCATGACTAGGGTTGCAATCCCAAAAACTCAGCTTTACCTCTGCGCCAGGTTGGGGGCAGTCACTCGATTTAAGACACAGTTTGAGACACGTTAGTAGCTATCTCGTTGCTTAGAGGAAAACTATGACCAGTAAGCCAGACCGCGTGGTTCTGATCGGCGTTGCCGGTGATTCCGGGTGCGGCAAATCCACCTTCCTACGTCGAATCACAG